>WRME01000009.1 GCA_009777275.1 Oscillospiraceae bacterium | reverse complement strand
GCATTATTCATTATTCATCAGGAAGCAAAGCGACCGACTTCATTATTCATTAAAAGAAGAACATTGAATCTGCCAAAGCAAATTTAGGCAATGAATAACGAATGATGAATAATGAATAGTTTATAATCACAATCCCCTTGCCCTCTTTGGCAAAGAGGGTGCCGCCGCAGCGGCGGGTGTTTTTCCCCGTAGGGACGATCGCCCCGATCGTCCGTGGTTACCGCAGCGGCGGGTGTTTTTCCCCGTGCATACCGCCCTTTTTGTATTTCCTGTGGGGGTCTTGACATTTACCCGATTATATATTAAAATACATATGCGAGGATGATTCTTTGTCCCCGCATATTAATTTAATTAAATAAGATAGATAGGTTTTTTATATGTACATTACTTTAATCGTTGTATCTCTTATTGTGTTGCTTTGTATATTTTTAAACAAGGCTTTGTATCGTTTTGGGGTGCCGTCTCTGCTGGTCTTTTTGGTGTTGGGAATGTTGATGGGATCGGACGGTATCGGCGGTATATATTTTGACAACTTTGACATAGCTGAAGAGGTTTCTTATTTTGCTCTGGTTTTTATAATGTTCTACGGCGGATTCGGAACAAAATGGGATACGGCAAAACCCGTGGCGGTAAAGGCGGGCATAATGTCGTCGCTCGGCACGGTCATAACGGCCGTTGTCATAGGATTCTTCTGCTCTATCATATTCGGTGTGCCTTTTTTATACGGATTGCTCTTTGGTTCGATTGTCGGTTCAACAGATGCCGCTTCGGTCTTTTCGATACTCCGCTCGAGAAAACTCAACCTCAAAAACGGTCTTGCCCCTCTTCTCGAGCTTGAGAGCGGAAGTAACGACCCCTTTGCCTATATGATGACCACACTGACCATATCGGTTATACAGGTGCAGGGTGAAGATATGGGCGTGTTTTCGATTGTCGGTACCATCGCCGCACAGATAGGCATAGCCGTGACTATCGGAACGGTCATTGCGGTTGCTACCGTCTTTGTGCTAAAGCACCTCAATCTCGAGGTTGACGGATTCTACCCCATACTGATCTTCGCTATAATCATACTCTCTTTCTCGCTCTGCAGCATGATCGGCGGAAACGGATTCCTCTGCGTCTATATACTGGGCATCATTGTCGGGAACAGCAGCTTTTTCAACAAGATCAGCACGGTAAATTTCTTCGACAGTATCTCTTGGATAATGCAGATTATGCTCTTCTTTATCTTGGGTCTGCTTTCCTTCCCGTCGCATCTGCCTAGTGTTGCTATTCCCGGCATAATCATTTCGGTTCTGCTCATAGTGGCGGCAAGACCGTTAGCGACATTCTCTATTCTCAGTTGGTTCAGGGTGCCGTTTAAGGATCAGATTCTCGTCTCTTGGGTGGGTCTGCGGGGAGCGGCATCGATAGTTTTCGCAGTTGTCGCCATAAAAGCCTTTGGTGACGGACTTCCCTACGACCTCTTCCATCTTGTGTTCTTCGTGGCACTCTTCTCGGTTATGATACAGGGTACTCTCATGCCGCTTATCGCCAACAAACTTGACCTTGTCGACAAGGATGACGAAAACGCAGTTATGAAAACATTTACCGACTATTTTGACGAGACCAACACCAATCTGTCTGAATATAGGATAACAAAAAGCGATAGATTCTGGGGCAAGTGTATCGCACAGGCCGACATTCCTGAAAACATCCTGATCCTGCTGATAAAGCGGGGTGACGGAATCATTCTGCCCAAAGGATCAACCGAATTTATGGAAGACGACATCCTGGTTATGAGCGGAGACGGACAGTTGTCAATGCAGAATTAAGAATGCAGAACCGCCCTCTCCGTCACGCCACGGCGTGACACCTCTCCCAAAGGGAGAGGCAAGGTGACACACAGGGTTTGTATCTGACACTCTTGGCTCTCCCTTTGGGAGAGCTGTCGGCGGCAACGCCGACTGAGAGGGCATGTAGGGATGACCACGGTCATCCGTGGTTACAACGTGGTTATTGCGGATTGCCGTAGGGATGACCGCCCCCGGTCATCCGTGGTTACAACGGAGCGTGACGGAGAATAAGTTTATTTCCATAAAGTTTATATTGAAAAATGCAGATTTATTTGTTATAATATATGAAGATATAATGTTCTGACGAACAAAGCTAATCTCTAACCACAGGAAGGAAAAATGCGATGACGCTTCTGATAGCTATGGTGGCCCCTGCTCTTTTGGGGATAGCGCTGGTAAACGTGATGCGAAAACAGATGATGCCGGCAAAGGAAATGATACTCTGCGGCAGTATTTTTGTCATGCTTATAAATTCCGCTGTCTTTATAGTGATCGCATTGTTTTTCGCTGAGGGGATCACGGTGATCGACAGGGGTGCGTTTGATATAATCTTTGCACTGAGATATATTTCGCTTTCCTGTGTATTTGCCTTTGCCTTTGCCGTTGTATATACTATTCTGCGGACACACAGCGGTTTAGAGCTGAATATAGTCCCGTTCAACGGGGACAAACGCAGCCGCAAAAAGAGGGTCTTGGTTACTACCCTGTCAATTTTGCTTATCCTGTGCGGGATTTTTTGTTACTACGCAACACTCTACATGAAAGAACTCTACGGCGATGTCTCGGCGGCATCACTGCTCTTCTTGATAATAAATCCTATGCAGGGTGTCAACATCAGTCCGGTTGAGGAGTTTTTCAGCGAATACACGGGCAGGATACTCATTTACACAGGACTGTTCTCTCTGCTTATACTGGGCTGGTCAAAGAACAATATAGAGCTGCTGGTTAGGCTTTCTCTAAAAAAGACTGTTCGTATAGTCATATTCCCCTTTCGTCTGCTGCAAAAGCGGATGTTGTCGCTGTCTGCGATTCTCTTCGCAACCTTTGCGGTGTATTTTGTCGTAAGTGTCGGAGCCTTTGATATACTGCAATATTATTTCAATTCCTCCGATTTTATTGAGAAGAACTATACCGATCCGCAATCGGTGGGTCTTGTCTTCCCAAGCCAAAAGAAGAATCTCGTTTATATATATCTCGAATCTATGGAGACAACCTATGCCGACCGACAGAGCGGCGGCTCGATGGACAACAACCTCATACCCAACCTAACCCGCATTGCCAACGACAACCTGCATTTCAGCGAATCGGACAGGCTCGGAGGCATGACAAATATGAACGGCATGGATTGGACGGCATCGGCTCTTGTTGCCCAGACGGCGGGAGTGCCTATGCTGATCTCGACAAGCCTTGGAAACAAATTAGGAGATTATGAGAGATATATCTCAGGCGCATATTCGCTGGGGGATATATTGGCGGAGCAGGGGTATAATCAGATGGTTATGTTTGGTTCGAGAGCCTCTTTCGGCGGAAGAGACCGATGGTTCTCGGAGCATGGACAATATATCATCAAGGATTACCACACCGCTATTGCAGACGAGATTATACCGCCTGAGCATGATGAGTGGTGGGGCTACAGAGACGAGCTGCTCTATGAATATGCCAAACAGGAGATCCTGCAGCTTGCAGGATACGGACAACCCTTCAACTTTACTATGCTTACCGCTGATACGCACTTTCCCGAGGGCTATCTCTGCGATCTCTGCCGCAACGACTATGCTCAGCAGCACTCGAATGTCGTATCCTGTGCAGACCGCCAGATAGATGAGTTTTTAGAATGGCTGGCCGATCAGGATTTTTATGAGGACACCGTCATTGTCATAGCGGGTGATCATAATAACATGGATGAGCGGTTTTTCACCACGCAAAATATAACAAGGCAGGATCGAAAGATATACAACGCATTTATAAATGTCTTTGCCGATACAAACAGGATCATGCGGCAGGAATTTACCGCTGTCGATATGTTCCCCACAACCCTTGCGGCTATGGGGGTATATATACCCGGTGACAGACTGGGTCTGGGGGTCAATCTCTTCTCGGGACGGGAAACTCTGATAGAAAAACACGGGTTTGAGTATATGAAAGACGAGCTGATGAAACGATCGGCATTCTATAACAGGTATATACTATGACGACCGTAACCCTTGTGGAATCGGCGGGATTCTGCTTCGGGGTGAACAGGAGTATAGAGATGGTATCCGCTCTGTTGGAGCAAAACAAGAAGGTCTGCACCCTCGGTCCGGTTATACACAATCCGCAGATAACCCGATCGCTGGCCGAACGGGGAGCCCGCATTATAGATAACCCTGAGGATGCCGAACAGGATGAGATTATTGTCATACGTTCCCACGGGGTTGGCGGGGATATATATGACCGTCTTGAGAGCGGCGGTCTGCAGTATGCCGATGCCACCTGCCCGTTTGTGTCAAAGATACACAAGATTGTGGCGGAGCAGTCGGAGGCGGGCAGGACTATACTCATAGCAGGAGACGCCAACCATCCTGAGGTAACCGGCATTGTCGGACACTGTAAATCGAGGGCATTTGTCTTTGATACCCCCCAAGATATGCTGGATATAATCAAAAACACCGTTGAAACAGACAAAACAGAGGCGATTTTAACGGCTCAAACGACATTTAATACAAAAATATGGGGAATTTGCACCGAATTAATAAAAAATCTATATACAAACATAAAAATATTTGATACAATATGTAATGCGACGGTTAATTGCCAAAAGCAATCAATGGAACTTGCAGAGAGATCAGATGCTTTTGTGGTAATAGGAGGACGAAAAAGCTCCAACACACAAAAGCTGCTGCAGATCTGCAGCGCATACTGCCCCGCTGTTTTGGTTGAAACAAAGGATGAGCTGACCTATGACTTCTTTTTAGGAAAGGAACGCATAGGAGTAACCGCCGGAGCTTCAACGCCGTCCTATATAATTAAGGAGGTCATCAATAAAATGGATGAAATAATCAAGGACAACATAAATTCTGAAGAGGAGAGCAGGGAGTTTGCTAATCTTCTCAGTCAAACTTCCGGAGGAAAGGTCTACAAGGGAAATAGGATCAAGGGAATAGTGACCTCTGTTTCGAGAAACGAAGTTAAGGTTGACATAGGCGCTAAATACGCTGGAATCATACCCGCCTCAGAGCTTAGCGATGAGCCGGGCGTCCGTCCCGATGATGTTGTTAAAAAAGGCGATGAGATAACCGCTCTTGTCATAAAGACAAACGACCTTGAGGGAATCGCCACCCTTTCTAAAAAACTCTATGACGCACAGGCAAACAACGAGATATTTGCCATAGCCTATGACACCGGAGCTACTATGGAGGGTACCGTTGTCGCCGTTGTAAAGGGCGGCGTGTCGGTTCTCTGCAACTCTTCGCGTGTGTTTATTCCTGCCTCACAGGTGTCGCTGGCAAGGATGGAGAGCTTTGAGAGCCTGCTCAAAACAACCGTGCGGTTTAGGATCACAGACATTCGCCGTTCTCCTGTAGGTTCTATCAGACAGGTATTGATTGCCGAGCGTACAGAAAAGGAATCAAAGTTTTGGAACAGCGTTTCGGTTGGGGATCGCTATACAGGGGTTGTAAAATCTCTCACCTCCTACGGAGCCTTTGTGGATTTAGGCGGGGTTGACGGCATGGTACATATCACCGAGCTGTCCTGGAATCGAATCAAGCACCCGTCTGAGGTTGTGAGTGAGGGAGACACCCTCGATGTATATGTCAAGGATATAAATGCCGATAAAAGAAAAATATCCTTAGGCTACCGTAAGGCCGAGGATAACCCCTGGAACAAATTCGCCGAGCAGTATGCGGTTGGAGATACAGTCGAGGCGGAGGTTGTTTCGATAACGGCATTCGGAGCCTTTGCACGCATTATCCCCGGGGTTGAGGGTCTTATACACATATCTCAGATTTCGGCTGAGCGTGTCGCCAAGGTTGTCGATGTCTTGTCTGTCGGTCAAACGGTTACGGCTCAGATAACCGACATAAACTCCGACACCAAGCGTATAAGCCTGTCTATACGGGCATTAATCAAGGAAGACCAAACTCCTACCGACGACGAGTACAAGGAACTCAAGGAAGCGGCAGAATCTGCGGGTATAACATTTACAACCGAAGAAGAATCAGAAGCAGAAGAGGTTGTAGAAGAAGAAGTTGTAGAAGAAGTTGTAGAAGAAGAAGTCGCAGAAGAAATAGCAGAAGAGATTACCGAAGAGGTCGCTGAGATTGCAGAAACTTCCGAAGAAGTTGCGGAAAATGCGGAAGAATAGAAAGCATGGCAACAACACAAAGACCTTTATCAGCATTGTAATAGTCTGTCTGTTTGCATTTGTTATATATCAGTTTAACGATAATAAAACACTTCCCCCTCTGACCCCGGACGGTATATCTGTCCATTTCATCAACGTGGGTCAGGGGGATAGTGCGTTGATAAAGGCGTTTGACACAAATATATTGGTCGATGCAGGCCCAAACATCCAGAGCGAGATCGTCCCCAAGTATCTAAGGTCATACGGCGTTGAGAGAATAGACCTTCTTGTGGCAACCCATCCCCATGCCGATCATATCGGCGGGATGGCGGCTGTGGTCAGCGGCTTTGAGATAGGCGAGATCGTGATGCCTGAGCTGCCATATTCGCTTACCCCTACCACAAAGACCTACCGAAACCTGCTGGATGCGATAGCCGAAAAGGAACTGAGCGTAACCATAGCAAGGCAGGGGCTTGTCTATACATTCGGTGAGGTAACGGCCGAGATATTAGGGCCTGTGCAGAAATTCGCCGACAGCGAGAATAACAACTCCGCCGTTATCAAGGTAACATATGACGGCAAATCGGTTCTGATAGGCGGAGATATAGAAAAAGAAGCCGAGAACGCTCTTATTGAATCGGGACAGGATCTGCGGGCCAACATACTGAAAATATCGCACCACGGCAGCAATACATCCAGCACAGTCGGGTTCTTAGATGCAGTAAGGGCCGACTTTTTCGTGATCTCCTGCGGCAACGATAATCAATACGGCCATCCCCATGCCGAGGTCATAGCCCGCCTTGAGAGGTTCAACAAGCTGATCCTGCGAACAGACCTGTATCACAATATTATATTCGACCTGACCGAAAGCATATCGGTCTTCCATTCACGGTCATAGGAGGCACGCCATGAAAAGATATATCATAGACCGCATCGAAGAAAACATGGCCGTCTGCGAGATTGACCCGAACAGCTTTGTCAATATAGAGCTGAAAAACCTCCCAACGGGCGTTAGAGCGGGCGATGTCGTTGTTTGCAACGGGGACAGCTGCACCATAGACAAAGAGCAGACGGAAAAAACACGGGAAGAGGTAATCCGCCTGCAAAATCGGCTGTTTAGGCGGGGTTAGGTATATTTGATTAGTTATACCCGATAGCGTAGTGTCTATCGACAGTTCAGCAAACTTAGGGGTATTTAGTAGCTTTGAGGTAAGCGAAAACAATCCTGTATATTCAAGCATAGACGGGGTGCTGTTCAACAAGGACAAAACCGTTCTTGTAAAATATCCCGGTCAAAACACGAGATCGGTATATGCAATCCCGTCCGGGGTAACGTCTATAGGCACAAGGGCTTTTAAAAACAACGCTTTTCTCAGTAATATAATAATCCCGAATACCGTTACCGAAATCGGAGCAGCGGCATTCGCAAACTGTCACGCATTAACAGGTGTCGTCATTCCCGATGGTATCACAACAATCCGCACACATACATTTCACGGCTGCCCTTCACTTGGTTATGTCTTTATTCCAAAGAGCGTGAACGAAATCGATGTGGGTAATTTTGAGGCATACGGCAGAATAGTCATACATTGTATCGAAGGCTCATACGCACACAACTATGCCGTGGAAAACGATATAGAGTATGGGTTTTAGGATATACTACTCGCCCTCTCAGTCGGCGTTGCCGCCGACAGCTCTCCCAAAGGGAGAGCCAAGATGACACACTCACGGGGTTTGCGGTAGGCACGGAGAAAAACCCCCGCCGCTGCGGCGGGTGTTTTTCTCTTTTCGTGTCTTTCGTGATTTTCGTGGTTCCGTTTCTTTCTGCATTCTGCATTCTTAATTCTGCATTACCACTATCACCTGCGGGCGGTTGAAGAGCCTTTGCGGAAATACGCTGTCGCCAAGTCCGGCGCTTACGATTAGTCTGCCGTCATACAATCCGCGGTAATACCGGGGAAACAGACCCTGTCCGGGTGAGTAGACGCCGCCGACAAATGGCAGGATAAACTGTCCGCCGTGGGAATGACCGGAGAACATGATGTCAAACTCGTATTGGTTGTAGGATTTTTCCCCGGTCAGTGAATAGTTTTCGGGATAGTGCGACAGGACTATGTTCAGACCCTGCATCGTCTCAAGCTCCTCAAAAAGATCGGGGATTCTCTTGGTCTTTAGTCTTTCGTCCAAACCCAGAATGTTGATTGTGCTGTCGTTAATACTCAGCGTATAGATCTCATCCTCCAAGAAGATGATACCGTTGTCCTTGAGAATCTCCGCAAGCTCATGCCGCTTGCCCGACAGCCACTCATGGTTACCCGCTATGCAAAAGACAGGGGCATAGTCGAGCAGAGCTATAACAAACTCTGCATCCTGCTCCATCTTGTCGGGATTGTCGAGGGTGTCTCCGGTAACCACGATTATATCAGGCTCAAGACTGCTCACCTTTTTGAGCAGTCTTTTGTTATCCCTGCCGAACTGCTTATCATGCAGGTCGGACAGGTGGACTATCCTTACTCCGTTTGTTTTGCCGCTTGTCATGTCGATTTTTGTAACCATGATGACGTTGTTTTGATAATAGAAGAAAAAAAGATAGAGGAGAAGGATAGAAACAACGATCTGTAACACTCTACGCCTTTTCAGCCAGTTCATATATCAACCTCTCAGAATCGGCGAATCCGAGACAGGCATCGGTTATAGATCTGCCGAACACCGTCCCCGATACATCCTGATTACCCTCTTCTAAATAACTTTCTATCATCAGACCCTTTATTATAGACTTTAGATCACTGTTATAGTTGCGGCTATGGAGTATCTCCCGCGCGATACGGGGCTGCTCGAGATGCTGTTTGCTTGAGTTAGAGTGGTTAATATCGACTATCACAGCGGGGTTAGCAAGACCCGAGGCTCTGTACATCTCAAGGGTTTTGACCAGATCCTCATAGTGATAGTTCTGTATATGCTGACCCTGTTTGTTGACAGACCCTCTCAGCACGGCGTGGGAGAGAGGATTGCCGGTTGTGGCGGTTTCGTGACCCCGATACAAAAAGTTGTGCGGGGACTGTGCCGCTATAATACTGTTGAACATAACCGTCAGATCGCCGCTGGTGGGATTTTTCATGCCTATGGGAACCTCCGCCCCGCTTGACACAAGACGGTGCAGTTGGTTTTCTACAGAACGGGCGCCAACAGCATGATAGCTGAGTATGTCGTCAAAATAGCTGAAGTTTTCGGGATAGAGCATTTCATCGGCCGCCGTCATGCCCGAAAGACCGACCGCACGCACTTGCAATCTGCGTATGGCGATTATACCCGCATAGATGTCAGGCTCGTTACCCGGATCGGGTTGGTGAAGCATACCTTTGTAGCCGATCCCGCTTGTGCGGGGCTTGTTGGTATAGATTCTCGGCACGATAAATATCTTGTCCCGTACCTTTTCCTGCACAGCGGCAAGACGGGTGACATATTCGCAGACGGCATCCTCGTTGTCGGCCGAACAGGGACCGATAACCAGCAGCAGTTTGCCGCTCCTGCCAGTGAAAATATCCATCAGCTCCCGATCCCGCTCCCTCTTGATCTTGAGAACATTCTCCGGCAAAGGAACCTGCTCCTTGAGCTGCTCAGGCGATAGTATCTCTCGTATAAATTTAAACATAAACCTACCTCTATTCTGTTTTGTTTGCTAAGGTTTCCTCCAACGCTGCGAATCTATCGTAATCGCTCTCGAATAACCTGTCCTGCACGATGCGATATTTTTCAAATTCGGTTATAGCGTGTAACTTTGCGATTTCGGCGGTGACTTTTCCTGAATCTTTCAACAATCCATGTTCAAACAGTTCGATAAAGCGATTCAAGCGTGTCTCCCAGTCCGACATAGTCATAGGAATATTGCGAAGAGCCATACTTTCGCCAAATTCGAGATATGCCGATACCATTCGTTCCATTTGACCAAGTTCAAATTCTGTCAAGTAGTTTTTAGCGACAACAACGTCTGCCTTTTGGATTTTACCGTGCGGTGAATCTTCCCAAGTGGTCAATCCCATATGTTCTTTTTCGGCGTTTGCCCTTGAAACAATAACCTCCGCCGCCGTTTGTCCATGGATCGCATAGTGCATTTTGTTCTGTACCATCGCAAAGAATCGCTTAGTCGCCGCCGCTGTTCTGTCGTAATCAAGTGCGGTGGCGTAAAGGTCGGTGACCTTTTGATAGAATTTTCGCTCGCTCATGCGTATTTCACGAATCTTTTCGAGTTGCCGCTCAAAATAATCTTTGGTCAACACAGAGCCGCTGTTTTTCAGACGAGCAACGTCCATTACCCACCCTTGAATGGTGTAGTCTTTGACAATTTGATTCGCCCACTTGCGGAACTGAACAGCAGGTTCGTTGTTAATCTTAAAGCCGACTGCAATAATCATTTGCAGATTATAATGTTCAACATTGCGTTGAACTTCACGCTCGCCCTCGTTTTGAACTATAAAGTATTTCTTTATAGTTGCCTCACGCTCAAGCTCGCTGTCGTCAAAAATCTTTTTAATATGCTGTCCGATGTTCTGTACGCTTACATCATAAACAGCCGCCATCATCTTCTGTGTAAGCCATACGTTTTCGTCTTCGTACCGCATTTCATAGGCATCCTCGTCACCGCCGACAGCGGCAACATATGTTAGATATTCAGCAGCAGAACTGCGGATTGTGATTTCGTTTTTCTTTGCCATTTCAAAAAATAACCTCTATTCTTTTGTTTGTTAAACTCTCTCAGTCACGCCATTATGTATACGGTACGCACGGGGGTGCAACTACAATTGACAATGAACAATGTACAATGGACAGTTACGGGGGTAAACCACGAAATACACAAAAATCACGAAATGAATGTTTTTAGGACGGTACGCACAGGGGTGCGTACCCTACCCGCCCTCTCAGTCGGCGTTGCCGCCGACAGCTCTCCCAGAGGGAGAGCCAAGGACACTCACGGAATTTGCGGTAACCACGGATGACCGAGGGCGGTCATCCCTACAGACCACCCCGCCGCTGCGGCGGCACCCCGACGACAATTAACAGTTGACAATGAACAATTGACAATTACTGTAAATATAAATTTGCTGGCAAAAATAGAATTAGATTTCTATAATTTCAAGCCCCCGTAACTGTCCATTGTGCATTGTTCATTGTCAATTGGCATCATTCCCCTCTGGGGAGGGGTGGCAAACACTCGCAACAAAGTTGCGATAGTGTTTGACGGGGTGGTCTGACGGACAATTAACAATTTACAATGTACAATTGACAATTATTTGCAACCACGAAAAACACAAAAGACACGAAAAATATTTTTATAAAAAACCATAAATAAACATTTCGTGATTTTAGTGTATTTCGTGGTTACCCCCCGTAACTGTTAATTGTTCATCGTACATTGTTAATTGTTCAAGCCCCTGCCCTCTTTCGTAAAGAGGGTGCCTCCGCAGCGGCGGGTGTTTTTCTCGATCCTCTCGCATAAATCGTACCATTTTTGTTGGCGGGTTCCGTTTGCCTTTTTTCGTGCGTGGTCTAAGACGCTCCCAAGATATGCCTTTGCGGCGGCGGAGCTGTCATTTGCAGCAAGACCGCAATAGGCGGCAAAGTCGTCTACTTCACGGGGGTTTCCGCAATATCTTGCACAGATAATAATGTACGAACTGCGATCGCAAAGGGTGGGAATCTCCCTGTATATCTCAAATCCGTGACTGTATAATCCCCGCCGCAGAAGATATGCCCGTGTCATGGGTTGGCATATTATCTGTCGGCCGCTGTCCTTTAGCCAGGGGGTTTGCAATATTATATCGAGGATGAGTTCTCCGCCCATGCCGCATATAAAGACATCATCTGCGGGAGGAACCCCCTCAAGTCCGTTGGTTTTGTATAGCTTTATCCTGTCCTGCAAATTGTACTTCCGGACGGTCTCCTGTGCACGGGCGAGAGGACCGTCGGCAATATCGGTTATGGCGGCCGATTGCGACAATCCGCTCAGGATCAAATAGGCGGGCAGATAGGCATGGTCTGTTCCGACGTCGGCTATGCTCGATCCCGGACGGACACAGCCTGCCGCAGTCATAAGACGGGATGACAGCCGTATCGGGTTATTACTTGATATGCTCATTTAGTCTGCACACAAATTCATCGCAATCAATCTCGTGTACCTCACAGGCTTCCTCCACCGATTCGCTCCTTGCGTTAGGACATCCGAGACACTCCATCCCCATTTCGACAAAAAGCTTTACCGTTGTCCTGTCGTAATCAAGAATATCTCCTATTACACTCTGTTTTGTTATCTTCATATTTATCTCTCCTTGTTTTATTTATGTTCTTCTTACTATTGATATTCCCGATACAATAAGTATCCATACCATATGATATATAGTTATTTCCAGAGGTGTCAGCATTGCCGCCTCTGTAAAGGTATAGACCAAAGCTATGCCGAATCCTATCACGGACGAAGCGATAAAGGCGATTATACCCATCCTGATATTCAGCGGAAGTCTTTTTGCGCTAAGCATAGAACAGACGCGGGAAAAGAATCCGCCTGAGTTGAAGACCCCGCCTGAGAGGGCAGGAGCATAGGCCGTCTGCTGATCACAGAGGTTGTTGTGTATCGAGGGTATTATTTTTATCATATCAGGGTCTATGCCGTACATATCCGCCAGCTTGTCATTTGACACGAGAAAATCGGTACATTTTACAGCTACATCTATCTTGTTTTTACTCATGCTCTGCAGACACAGATCAACGGTATAGTCGAACTTGAGCTTGACAATAAATAGCGTGGCAAGAACCCCTGATACAGCGAGATAGATATATTCGCTATCCTCTCCCCCTGCTTTTTTTTCATAATCTCTTGACGGAGTAACCACATTGTGGTGTTCCATAAGTTCACGGCCTCCGATAAGTATGCGTTTGTCGTCAATCCAGGCCGAGATTCCCATCATATTCTCGTGTACAAGCGAATCCACCTCACGCAGAAGCTCCTTGCGTCCGGTTAAGATCTTGAGAAAAACCCCGCTCAGCATACTGTCCGCCTTGTACAGCACACTGGCGGCATCGAGAATGACCTCGTCTATCCTGTATCCTGAATAGGTCTTTATCCCCCTGAGGGTTATGGCGTTGTCGGGAAAGAGATCCTTTGAGTTGACAAGGTGGCAGTTTACCCCCGAATATTCTTCTGCGGCCTGGTATCCTAATACCCCTGCCTTAAACTCTGATATGCGTTTAGCGGTAAAGAATAGCGGCAGATTAACCGCCAGCATATATCCCATGGGGCAGACGGCAAGCAGGGTCAGAGAGAGAACCGACAGCGATTTTGCAACACCCGACCCCTGCCAATATTGGAAGACTGCCAATCCCAATGCCGCAACCAGAGCAAAGGGCAGTATGTACCTGCTGATCTTGTCGGAAATATCCTCCGAGTATGAATAGTGCATAAACTTTGTTAAAAACCCAGTCTTGCGGTTGACGGCAAGGCATGGATCGTCCTGCGACAATCCTCTTGTGAGGCTTTCCAATATTTTTGGGTCATCGGGATATTTGGAATCATCTATGAGATCCAAGGAATAATGGTCAGATTTGTTGTAGGATATTAGCACAAAGTTTATTATAGACCGCCTTATTATCAGATACTTCCCAAAGGCGTTGAAGAGCAGGAATAGCATAGAGAGAAGCAGGTATACATTAACATCATTGACAGCCGCAGGCGAGATAAATGTCAGCCAGCTTATCTGAACAAGAGAACCCAAAACGGCGACACTCAGCAGACTGTCCCGCTCGGGACGAAGACGTATCATCGAAACCAATCCGCCCGCCACGGCCGAGAGAGACACAAACACACCCGCCAGTATCACGATAAAACAGAGAAGAGCATATACATGGGGATTGTTTGACGGCATCATAAACTCGGGCGCAGGAAAATAGTCGGGATAGAGGTTGATATATGCCGCAATCAGCGACAGGAGCAGGAGCAGCGAGAGGCGCTTTTTCACCCGTTGTCGGTTGCTCCTTAGCGATGAGGTTATCTCATCGGTTTGGTCGGGGCTTGTGTATTCGTTCTCAAGTCCCGGCATCTCAAAGAGCCTCTGCAGAGAGGTCTCCTGAGGCCCGGAATCCTCCTGCTCTTCATGCGAGCGGGGTATGAGCAGCTCAAAATCCTCCGCCGCCCTTCGCCGTCTTTCTCTAAAGTCGTCTTCACTCTGGCTATTGTTATAGGGCTTGGTGTATCCGGGGTCGAGATAGCCCTTTTTGACCTCAGGAGTCTCTGTCTTTACCGAGATTCTCTTGGTTTCCTGAGACACCTCCGGCTCTCTAAAAAGAACGCCCTGCTTTTTATGATTGATAATACTCTGTCTGAGATGCTGGGATTTAACGACATTTACGTTATCATAGGCGTTTTGATTGACTGCGGGCCGGTCTGTCTCAGGCTCAGGCTCGTCCTGCTTGGGACGGTTACGTTCGAGAACATCCTTGAGTATGTCGTCAACACTGGTTTTGCCGCCTGCAGAACTGCCCTCTCCGCTCTTTAAATCGCGCAATATATCGTCTACTGAAAAATCTTTTTTATCACTCATGCGCTGACCTCATTTCAAACATAATTATCCCCGATGCCACAGATACATTAAGCGATGATATGTTTCCGTGCATGGGTATTTTTATCAAAAAATCGCATTTTTCTTTTACAAGACGGGATATTCCCTTTCCCTCGTTTCCAACCACAAGCGCTATGGCCCCGCTGTAATCGGCCTGTCTATAATCGGTTCCTGACATATCAGCTCCGTATACCCAGACATTCATGGACTTTAGCTTTTCTATAGCGGCGGTGATGTTAGGAACTCTCACAACAGGGATATGGCTGACCGCACCCGATGACGCCTTTATGGCTGCTGGGGTTAGCGATGCCCCGCCCCGCTTTGGTATGATAACACCATGCACTCCCGCGCATTCGGCCGTTCTTATGACAGCCCCGAGATTATGCGGATCTTCGATACCGTCGCAGACAACCACAAACAGATCCTCTTCTCTCTCTATTGCACGCGCTGTTATGTCCTCCATCTCAGCATAACACGCCTGAGCTATATATGCAACCACACCCTGATGATGGGTTCCGCCGCAGACAGAATCGAGCTTAGACCCGGACACCTGCTTTACCACAACGCCCCGCTCCTTAGCAAGCGCCATGATAAGACCAATCGATCCGCCGCCGCCCGACACAAGAATAGTATCTATATTCTGCCCTGCCCTTAAAGCCTCCGACACGGCATTTCTGCCGATAATAACATCAGGGCTGTTGATGGTGGTGTTTAGCATTTGTCACCTCGTGTACTTATATTTCTTACAACCTAACCACGGATGACCGGGGGCGGTCATCCCTACAGACTACCCCGTCTGCAATGACCACGGGCGGCAGATTGCCGCCCCTACAGACCACCCTGTCTGTAATATCCACGGTACGCACGGGGGTGCGTACCCTACAGGCTTGAAATTTCAAGCCCCTGCCCTCTTTCGTAAAGAGGGTGCCCTCGCAAGGGCGGGTGTTTTTTCCAAAACGCCCTCTCAGTCGGTGTTTCCGCCGACAGCTCTCCCAAAGGGAGAGCCAAGGGTGTCCAATACAAATTATGTGGGTGTATCCTCTTGCCTCTCCCTTTGGGAGAGGTGTCATGCGTTAGCATGACGGAGAGGGCGTCTGCATTCTGCATTGCCTGAGGTATGCGTTTATGAAACCGTCTATATCTCCGTCCATAACGGCGTTGATATTGCCGCTTTCATAGTCGGTGCGGTGGTCTTTAACCAAGGTGTAGGGCATGAAGACATAGGAGCGAATCTGTGACCCCCATGCTATCTCACGCTGAACGCCTTTTATATCTTCGATTCTTTCGAGATTCTCCCGTGCTTTTATCTCTGCAAGTTTTGACATGAGCATCTTCATGGCGGTAGCCTTGTTCTGCACCTGACTGCGTTCGTTTTGGCAGGCGGTTACGATACCGGACGGCAGATGGGTTATACGGACGGCCGATTCGGTCTTGTTGACGTGCTGACCTCCCGCCCCTCCGCTCCTGAATGTATCTATCTTGAGATCATCATCACGAATATCTATGGATGTATCGTTCTCTATTTCGGGCATTACCTCAACCGATGCGAAGGATGTATGCCGCCGTCCCGATGAATCAAAGGGAGATATTCGCACAAGACGATGAACGCCGCTCTCAGATTTTAAGAACCCATATGCGTTCTCACCCGCTATTAAGACCGTAACGCTCTTGAGCCCGGCTTCGTCCCCGTCAAGAAAATCGAGGGTTTTGTGCTTAAACCCGCGCTTTTCCGCCCATCGCATATAGAGCCTGTGGAGCATCTCTACCCAGTCCTGAGCCTCTGTTCCGCCCGCCCCTGCATGGAGAGTAACGATAACATTGTTGCTGTCATACTCACCCGACAGGAGAGCGGATAGATTCTGCGCATTTATTTCCTCGGAAAGTTTTGTGAGATTCTCGCTTATTTCGTCCGCAAGACTGCCGTCCTGCTCCTCTCTGCCAAACTCTATCAGGGTAGCGGTATCGTCAAAAAGCATACGCAGACCGCTCAGCATACTCAGCGTGTTTTTTATCTTGGTGCTTTCTTTTAGAACCTCTCCCGATTTTTCTATATCATCCCAAAACCCGGGGCTGTTTACCCTCTCGTCCATCTGAACAAGCTGCTGCTGCAGACCATCCTTGTCCAGAGCCTTTTCAAGAGCATCAAGACGGGGCAGGATATTACCAAGCTCGGACTTATATTCATCGAAAACCAATCCGTCAAACATTCTTGTAATCATTCCTTTTGTAGCTATAATTAATCTTCTTATATAATAGTATACATTTTATATGCGTTTGTCAAGGGGTAAAAACACCCGCCCTTGCGAGGGCACCCCGACGACAATTAACAGTTGACAATGTACAATTGACAATTATTGTAAATATAAATTCGCTGGCAAAAATAGAGTTGGATTCCTATAATTTCAAGACCCCGTAACTGTCCATTGTTCATTGTAAATTGTCAATTGGCATCATTCCCCTCTGGGGAGGGGTGGCAAACACTCGCAACAAAGTTGCGATAGTGTTTGACGGGGTGGTCTGCCTCGAAACGCCCTCTCAGTCGGCGTTGCCGCCGACAGCTCTCCCAAAGGGAGTGACGGACAATTAACAGTTGACAATGTACAATTGACAATTATTTTCAACCACGAAATACACTAAAATCACGAAATGAATGTTTTTGTATCCACGGTACGCACAGGGGTGCGTACCCTACATGGCTTGAAATTATAATTGTTCATTGTTAATCGCACATAGTTAATTGTTCAAGCCCCTGCCCTCTTTCGTAAAGAGGGTGCCCTCGCAAGGGCGGGTGTTTTTCTTGTAGGGATGACCGCCCTCGGTCATCCGTGGCTATTGCGGATTGCTATCGAAAAGTAATTGCAGTGACGGTGTAATATCCCCTTTATTTACGCATATATATTAGATATATCAAATAAAGGACGTGCCTTGTATGTTAATAAAAAACTATCTTGTTATAATAGCGGTGTTTGCCGCTCTTATGCTGTCGGTTCCGGTTGTATCCATGTTTAAGACGAATCTCTGGGATGCAGAGAGGGATAACGGCTCTGAAAAAAGCAGCACCAGCGGCACGAGCAGCGGCGGCAACGGTGACCAAGAACAGACGGCGGACGAGATAGCTATACTTGACCACAAGACAAACGAGGTCTTTACTATACCCGTGAGAGAATACATAATAGGTGTTGTTTTCGCAGAAATACCGCCCACATACGAGACTGAGGCCATCAAGGCGCAGGCGGTGGCGGCGCACAGCTATGCCCGCAGACACATGGAGCTGCAGAATCAGTCACCCTCAGACGAGCTCAAGGGAGCCGCTCTCGGCACAAACCCCGCAAACTTTCAGGCATATCTGACCAATGAGGAAATACGGGAAAGATACAAGGATAATTATGATGAATACTATAAAAAAATATCCGAATGTGTAGACGAGGTATATGACAAAATAATGGTCTTTGAGGGGCAGATAATCGTTGCGGCCTTTCATGCCTATTCGCATGGCAGGACCGTCCCTGCTATGGCTGTTTGGGGAACTGACATTCCATATCTGCAATCGGTGGATAGCGAACTTGACATGATTCTCCCTAATGATACGGTAGAAATATCTGCGGCCGAGACAGAGCGTATACTAAAGGAAGCCTATGAAGATATAGAGTTTCCCGAGTTCAGATCCGACTGGTTTCGTGACATAGACGCTGACACATCGGGATATGTCGTATCACTTATGGCGGGCAACACTAAACTGAGCGGGGTTAGGGTCAGGGAGTTGTTTTCGCTGAGATCGGCGGCATTCACGGTCGATTCTATAGACGACAACTTTGTATTTATCTCAAAAGGATACGGACACGGGGTAGGACTAAGCCAATTTGGAGCCAACGCCATGGCCATGCAAGGAAAAACCCACCAAGAGATTCTAAAACACTACTACAGCGGGATAGAGATAACTACCTTTTAAACTCTCTCTTGACCGCAAAGAGCGCCGATTCTATAATCTTGTCCATATCATAGTATTTATAGTTTCCGAGCCTGCCTCCGAAAATCACATCACGCCGTCCTAACGACAGCTTCTCATACAGACGGAAGATTCTCTCGCTCAGTTCATCGTTTACGGGGTAGTAGGGTTCGGCGCCCTTCTCCCACTCCATGGGATATTCGGTGGTTATCACGGTCGTGTTCTGATGACCGAACTCAAAATGCTTATGCTCGATAATGCCTGTATAGGGTACCTCTCGGTCGGTATAATTAACTATGGCGTTTCCCTGGAAATTATCGGTTTGGAGTGTTTCGGTTTCAAACCTAAGCGATCTATACTGCAAAGGGCCGTGCCGATAATCAAAAAACTCGTCAATCATTCCGGTAAAGACCGTTTTCTCCGCTATCCCCTCATTGTTTTTTATAAACTCAAAATAGTCCGTATTTGTCATAACCTCTGATTTTCTCAGCATATTTTCTATGATGGGGGTATATCCGTTTACAGGGATTCCCTGATAGCTGTCACCCCAATAATTGTTATCGTATGTAAACCGCAGAGGGAGCCGATCAATAATCTCAGGCGGCAGTTCTTCACAGCTCTTTCCCCACTGTTTTTCGATATATCCCTTGATCAGCCTGTTATATATATCAACACCAACCAGCATCATAGCCTGCTCGGCAAGATTGCGGGGTTTTTTTATACCCAGCGATCTTATCTGGCCGGTTATTATATCCCGCGCTTCACGAGGGGTTTTCACACCCCACATCTTGTTGAATGTATTCATATTCAGCGGCAGGTTGTAGACATCGTCCATAAACACGGCAAGGGGAGAGTATATAAAATTGTTAAAAGCGGAAAACCTATTGATATATTCCCAAACAGCCTTGTCGGAGGTATGAAAAACGTGCGGCCCGTATTTGTGAACGGTGATTCCGCTGACGGTATGCGTATAAATGTTTCCGCCGATATGCGGACGTTTGTCTATAACAAGACATTCCTTGTTTCTCCTTGCCGCCTCATAGGCAAACACAGACCCAAACAACCCCGCGCCAACAATAAGATAATCATACATCCTCATCCAACCCTTTTATAATGATAATTATATTATATCACAAATAACAGTTGAAATCTATATAAAAATGTGATAGGATAGAAGTAGAGAGAAAGAGAGGAGCAATACCATGCCAAAACAATTTTTATCCCCACGCAACGATTTAATTTTCAAACTTCTATTCGGAGACGAACGCAGCAAGGAAATTCTAACGGATTTTCTAAAATCAGTTCTCCTGATTCCCCATGAAGATTACGACACGATAACCATCCTTGACCCGCACCTCCTGCCCGATTACAAGGACGGAAAACTTGGTATTATAGATGTAAAATTGCAGACAAAATCGGGTAAGATAATCAATATCGAGATTCAAGTCGAACACATCCCTCAAATGCGGGAGCGAGTGATTTTCTATGACGCCAAAATGGTCACGGAGCAGATTGGTGCGAGCGAGAACTACGAAAAAATCAAGAAAGTCATCAGCATTATCATAACCAACCATGAGTTTATAGAAAAAAGCCCGAAATATCACCACAGATTCACGCTTTACGATGCCGACAACAAGGTCGAATTTACCGACACAATCGAGATTCACACGCTGGAACTCCCGAAAATTCCCAGCGATTCAGACGGCACACCGCTCTGGGACTGGATGAAGTTTCTCGATGCAAAAAACGAGGAGGATTTAGACATGGCTGCAGTAGCGAATACTCAGGTCAACAATGCCGTAATACGGCTGAAAGAGCTGTCCGCCGATGAGCGGACGAGGATGCTGTACGAATCCCGTATAAAGATGGAACGGGATATTTATTCGATAACGAAAGGGAAAGAAGATGCGGCTGAGAAACGGGGTATGGAACGGGGTATGGAGAGAGGTTTGCATCAGGGCAGGAACGAGGGCTTGCAGCAAGGTAGGAATGAGGGCATACAACAAGGCATGACTGCGGGCAAAATCGCCATTGCACAGAATCTCTTAGCCATGAACATACCTATTGATAAAATCGCAATAGCCACTAAGCTAACCCCTGAGGAAATCGAGCAGCTGCGAAGCGAGTAACGCTATATATTACAGCAACTGTCCATTGTATGTATTTATGCTATAATGTTATCAGAATCGTATGAAAGAGGTGTTTTGATCTATGTATGAAACAATATTGTATTCGGTTCTCAGCGTTGGGGCGATTGCCCTTGTTTTCGGGCTGATTCTCGGATTTTCGGCTAAAAAACTTTCGGTCAAGCCTGATGTAAGGGTTGATCAGATATTCAATATTTTACCCGGAGCCAACTGCGGAGGATGCGGATTCCCCGGTTGTGCTGTTTTTGCCGAAAATGTAGCCAGCGGTAAAGCCAGCCATTTAGGATGTCCTCCCGCAGGACCTGAGGGTGCGATGAAGATAGCGGAATTTCTGGGCATCGATGCAGATGAGATAAACAAAAACTCCGCCTACGTTAAGTGCCGGGGAACCGATGATAATATCAAAAGAAATTATTATTACGACGGGCCTAAGAGCTGTGTCGCCGCTTCTCAGCTTGCGGCGGGCAGCAACAAATCCTGCACATACGGATGTATAGGACTGTCCAGCTGTGAAAACGTGTGTCTTTTCGGCGCTATCGAGATTGTAAACAGTGTCGCCGTTATTAACAAAAACAAATGTACCGCCTGCGGAAAATGCGTTGCGGTCTGCCCGAAAAATCTTATAGAAATAACCAACGATGCCAATAGAATACGGGTGTTGTGCAACTCCCGTGACAAGGGCAAGCTGGTTCGGGAAAACTGCCGCGCCGGGTGTTTCGGATGCAACATCTGCCAAAACAATTGCGAAACGGGAGCCATTACTGTGTCGAACAACATAGCATCGATAGACTATGACAAATGCACAATGTGCATGAAATGCGTAGACAAATGTCCTGCAAAATCTATAAAGGCGGTGTAAAATTAGAATGAGCAATATAAATAATACATACGGTAACTATATTTCTGCCGCCGGTTCTGTATTGTCGGATGATAGCCAAAACATGGCGGAAAGAATAAAATCTCTCGAGAAAGAAATCGCCGAGTTAAAAGCCGAAAGCAGAAAAATGCAGCAGCAGCTTGAAGAAACCCGCAGACAGAGCAAGGTCGTGTCGGACGGATTTGAGACATTGCGAAAGTGTATCGTTATCGCAAGACGAATTATGGACGGCGACAAGGTACCCAAGGTTGACCATAGATATTTAGCCGAAAACGAACCTGAGTTATACGAAAAGGCTATATTAATGAAACGCAGCAGAGAAAATCCCGAAAAACATAAAAAACTCTCTCCTGATGACAAAAAAGTTGATGACCTTGCCGACAACAGGGTTGACAACAATGAGATTAATGAAGTGTTCTGCGATATGCGTGTTTAGAATAAGCCAACAAGCCTGCTTTACAGCAGGCTTGTTTATAGTGAGTGTTATTATTGCAGTTTTGTTACTTCACAGAGTTTTCATAAGCTTCGATCATTTTCTTAACCATTTGTCCGCCGATAGAACCTGCCTGTTTAGCGGTAAGGTCTCCGTTATAACCGTTTTTAAGACTAACGCCAACTTCGTTAGCAGATTCCATCTTAAATCTGTTCAGAGCTTCTTTAGCCTGAGGAACTAATATCTTATTAGCCATTTCTTTATTGCACTCCTTAATATTAAAAGAATATAAATTGCGTTTGCAGTAATAGTATTGTCGTTAATGCTGATTTTTATTAATGGTAATTTTTGTTTTTGAAATTCAAATGATGTGGGGGACAATCGTCCCGATCCTCCCTACCTCACGATTCCCGATAATTTTCAAAATTTATGAATAAATCTGATATGGTGGTGTTTATTTCAAAATTCATGCTGTTGCTGTATAGAAGCAATCCCTCTCTGAACAACAGCGGCACGAAAGGCATTTCCGCTCTGAACACGCTGTCGAATGTGTTTATATCGCCGTCCTGTCTGAATTTGTTATATGCCGTCAAAAACTCTGTCGTATAGTTCATGTTCACAGATGCCGCTCCGTTTATAAAGGGCTGAATATCCATATTGTTGCCGAGTTTTATCTCGCCGATATACAGATCGTATTGACCTGCGTTTATTCTGTTTATATATGTATCACGGTCCAGTTCCTCAACCGCTACCCGCACGCCTATCTGCTTAAAACCCGATTCTATCGAACGTGCCGCCGATACCCTCGCTACCGATTCTCTGTTGACAATCATGGTAAGGGTCAGAATCTCACCGCCCGGCATTCTGTATCCGCCCGGGGTTATTATGCTCCATCCCGCCTCATCGAGTATGGCGTTTGCCGTTTCGGGCGATGCGTTAAACCCGTCCTTGTCCTGTGCGAAATCGCCAAACTTCATAACAGGGACGATGGGTAGCAGTGCAGGACGTCCATGCTCGGAATAGGCACGGGATCGGATGATATTCCTGCTAATAGCCGCAGACAGACCCTGCCGCACCTTTGGGGAGGACGTAAAATGCGAATTACCATTTATTCCCATAAAAACAAGATTGTTCATAACAACAGGCAATGAATTTATCCCTATCACAGAGGGCAGACTGTCCGACAAATCATCAAACAGCATATTAATGGTACCCGCACGCAGACTGCTCATTATGGTCTCAGAACCGGGCAGATGAGTGAGGGTGATTTCTTTGTATTTAGGGTCTGCCTCCTTATACCATTCTGTATTAAACTTTAGTATTTTTCGATTGCCCTCGGTCATGGGACGATACCTACCTGAACCTACCGCATCGGCCGCCGTAAGCGAATCTGCCTTGACAATTGGTATATCCAGATTGCGGGTGAAAAATACATCTTCCTTTGATAAGGTTATCTCAACCCTGCTCGCACTGACCTTTCTTATCTGGGCGGCATCCGCAAGTTTGTGCGAATAGTATCCGCTCTCCTTTGCGGCGCTGAGCGAATAGACCACATCATCGGCCGTGAGCGGTGAGCCGTCCCAAAACCTCACATCGCTTCTAAGGGTGATTCTGCAGAGATTGCCCTCTGTCATTTCTGCCGATTCGCAGATCTCGGGATAGGGTATATATTCGTTATCGAGTTTGATTAAAAAATCGTATATCAGCGGCATAAGACCCAGGTTGAAGGTTGTCGCCGCTCTGTAGGGATTGAGAGAATCATCGTCGTTGAATGGCAGTGATATGTTCTCGACAGTTCTGGACGGAGCATCGGCCCTGATAGTATCAGGGGCGCTTTCCTGCAAGAAATCGACATCGCAGGCAGATAGCATAAACACCGCAAGGATCAGACACACCGCTTTTTTCATCTACAACACTCCCTCATCTACACACCACAATAGGGCGGTCGGTAAAAACCACCCTAATATGTGCTTTTGTTCGTTCATTATCTCGGCGTTACAATCAGTCTGATTGCCGTCCTTTCCTCACCGTCTATCTCGATTGCGGCAAAGGCGGGAACGCAGATAAGGTCAACACCGGACGGAGCCATGTAGCCACGGGCGATAGCAATTGATTTTATCGCTTGGTTGGCGGCTCCTGCTCCGACAGCTTGAATCTCTACCTCGTTTTTTTCTCTGATTATTCCCGCTATCGCACCTGCGACGGAATTAGGAACAGATCTTGACGAAACTTTTAATATATCCATATCATCACCTACCTTCACTATATCACATTATATCGCAAAAAGCAAATACTTTTTTTTGGTAAGATTTTTCACAATACAGACGCCCTCTCAGTCGGCGTTGCCGCCGACAGCTCTCCCAAAGGGAGAGCCAAGGTGATACACAGGGTTTGCGGTGACCACGGATGACCGGGGGCGGTCATCCCTACAGTAACCACGGGCGGCAGATTGCCGCCCCTACCCGCCTGCCACCAAAATCCATATTCCTACGGAGTGTGAGGGCGTTTCGAGGCAGACCACCCCGTCAAACACTATCGCAACTTTGTTGCGAGTGTTTGCCACCCCTCCC
>WRME01000008.1 GCA_009777275.1 Oscillospiraceae bacterium | reverse complement strand
CCGCCGCTGCGAGGGCGCCAGGGGACGACCACCCCGTCAAACACTATCGCAACTCTGTTGCGAGTGTTTGCCACCCCTCCCCAGAGGGGAATGATGCCAATTGACAATTTACAATGAACAATGGACAGTTACGGGGGCTTAAAATTATAGGGATCTAACCCTATTTCTACCAGCAAATTTACATTTACAATAATTGTTAATTGTACATTGTCAACTGTTAATTGTCATCGGGGTGGTCTGTAGGGATGACCGCCCTCGGTCATCCGTGGTTACCGCAAGGGCGGGTGTTTTTTCTGTAGGGGCGGCAACCTGCCGCCCGTGGTTATCACGGATTGCGGGTGTTTTTCCTGTAGGGTGCATACCGTGTTGTCTATCAATGTATATGTACAAAGGTTTGGTAATATATTTAAGTATACAAGACACGCAAATTTTAGTACGCAAGCCCCATTCCCCTCTGGGGAGGAGTGCCGCCGCAGCGGCGGGGTGGTCTGCTCCCGGTGCCGCCGCAGCGGCGGGGTGGTCTTTTGGAGGTATTGATTTGAAACGCACAAAAAAATATGCCGTGCAGATAGGTGTAAAGGCATCTAAGGCTCTCGATGTTCCTGAGGGTTTGTTTACAGGGGAGAGCGAGATGAATATCGTTGGGAACAGGCGGGTTGTTGTAGAGGGATTCAAGAGCATCCTGCGGTATGAAGAGGGGATAATATCGGTGGCGGTAAAGGGTATGGCGATTAGCTATATGGGCAGGAATCTGAGCCTAAAGACGCTCAACCGAGACAACATTGTTATAGAGGGCGGCATAGAGCAAATAAATTTCGGAGAGGCATGAGTTATCTTGTTTGTATCAAGGTTTATTAATTTCCTGCGGGGATATATAGTCTTTTCGGCTATCGGGGCAAATACCGAGCGGCTGATTAACGAGTTTGTGACTGCCGGCATAAAGGTCTGGAACATACGCATGGACAGGGGGGTTCTGTATGCGGAGGCATATGCGGCCGATTATGAACAAATCACAGAGCTATGCACGAGAAACACCATGGGAACCGAGCTTGTCAGGCAACGAAGCATGGCACAGTCTTTGGGCAAATACAAGGGTCGAGTGGGGATTGTGTTGGGAGCCGCTGTCTTTACAGTGTTTTTGTTTATCATGCAGAGTTTTATATGGGACATAGAAATCATCGGAAACACGGCTATATCGGCAGAATCGCTTGAGGCAAGTCTTGAGTTGCTGGGAATACGCAAGGGCGCATTCAAACACTCTATAGACTTCAGAGATTGTGAAAACAAGATGCTGTCGCTCTATAATGAGATCGCCTGGCTTGCTATCAACAACAGAGGGAGCAGGGTTGTGCTTGAGATAAACGAGGGGACAAAATCGCCCGAGTTTCTCAGCGCATCCATACCCTGCAACATAGTCGCCGCCAAAGACGGCTGGATAGTATCTGTCGAAGTATACAGCGGAACCAAGATGGTAAACGACGGTGACTATATCATTGCGGGAGATCTGATAATCTCAGGGGTTGTTGAGGATTCGGTCGGTAATATATTCATGCGTCATGCCGCAGGAAAGGTTATCGCCCGCACAGAAGCGGTTACGGAGATAGTACAGCCGCTTGTTGTATCACAGACGGAGTATACCGGAAAAATAAAGAAACGCCGCATATTCGAGGCGTTCGGGTTAAAGATACCGCTCTTTATAGCGGGCAGAGTATCGGGTGAGTACGAACAAAGCACCTCACAAAGCCGATTGCGGCTGTTCGGGAACGAGCTGCCATTTTCGGTCTATACGAATGAGTATGTCTTCTACACCACCCGGGAAATAACCATCAGCGAGGAGGAGGCTATAGCCATCGCAGAGCAGGAGGTCAAGAGGTTCGCCGCCGTGCAGCTGAGAGACAGCAGAATTATCGCAAGCCAAGAAGAGCAGAGATTAGAGGACGGAGTCTTCTACAAAAAGGTCACCTTTCTATGCGAGGAGGATATAACCAAACAGCAGGAGATCAAGCTGAGTTAGCGGCGTTGTTCTTGATAAACTCGTCTATGCTGTCTATAACATACATAGGACTTGTCGTGTGCAAACCCTCCCAATGGGTAACGATAAAATCGACTGCGTTGTTTTTGCAGAGATAATCATAGGCGTCTTGACCGCTCATGCCTTTCTCATCCTTATAAAACTCGACACAAGAGGCTAAGAACCATATCTCGCCCTTGGGTTTAGAAAAGGTCATACTATTGTTCCTCCGGATATGTGATGTTTCCTGTGGTCAGTTCTTCTTCGAGCATATCATACAGCAAGGGATAACTAAGCCGCCAAACCTTGGTCTTTTCGTCCTCCAGCGCCCTATACAGCTGCGAACGATATAGCAGATCCGATGCTTGGGTTAGGGTCAAATCACGATGCTCCATCAGCAGCTCTAAAATACCGGGCGTTATCATCGCCACAACAGGCGAAATACTCTTACTCATTCGTCACCTCATGTGATTCCGCAAACCTAAGCAACGACAATGCCTTTTCGCTCTTAAAGCACCATTGGTCAAAGAGTTTGCTTGTCTTTAGGGTAACAACGGCCGCTTCTACGCTAATGAATCCGCCTAAAAACGCCTGAATCACCGGCATAACCGTATCGTTAGCAACCGCTCCTATAACAATGTCGTATATTTGACCTGTGTATTTTTTCAGTCTGTTGTCCGAAACAAAACTCAGCCATGTTTTGTCAGCCTGTTCAAAACGGAGAATATCGAGCGAACCTTCGGTCTGTTTCTCGTCAAACTCATACACGCTAACCGTTGCGATTCCGCATCCTCTGCGCCCGGTTACAATCTCTGAGAATCGCATTGCCTGCTCTTTTCGTGAGGTTAGATAAAATCCCGTGCCAAAATCAAGACCTCGTTTTTGTTGTATGAGTTTTGGTTTTTCGACAGCCAAATTGCTCCCGTGATATAGTAACATAATAGACCTCTCTGTCATCGTCTCTCTCTAAAAAACCGGGTCAGTATTTCTCCGCATTGCTGCGATAGTATGCCGCCTGTTATTTCTGATTTGTGGTTGAATCCTGCCTGATTGAGATCTACGACAGAGCCGCAGGCTCCTGCTTTGGGGTCGCGCGCTCCAAAAAAAACCCTGTCTATCCTTGAGTTTATGATCGCTCCCATGCACATGGGACAAGGCTCAAGGGTAACATACAGCTCGCACTCGGACAGTCTCCAGCTCTGCAAAATCCTACAGGCCGATTCTATTGCCAGCAGTTCGGCATGGGCGGTGGCGATACCGGTTGTCTCCCGCAGATTGTATGCCTCACAAAGGACTCTGTCCTCCTTGACTATGACCGCTCCTATGGGAACCTCCGCTATCATGTATGCCTCATTCGCCTGAATGAGCGCCTTGTTCATATAGAACTCCGCTCTTTTGTTATCACTATTATTCAATCGGCTATTTTCCCCGCTGAGCCATAAGCAGATCTATCTCGTTCTCGTTCAGACCCACCATTGCCTCTCCCAACCCTTCTGAAACCTGTGCGATTATGTCAGGATTCTGATAGTTTGCAACGGCCTTTACGATAGCGGCGGCCCGTTTTGCAGGATCTCCCGATTTAAATATACCCGAACCGACAAAGACGCCCTCAGCTCCAAGCTGCATCATAAAGGCGGCATCGGCAGGGGTTGCAACCCCTCCTGCCGAAAAGTTTACGACAGGCAGTCTGCCTTTATCATGGATGTACCGAACAAGCTCGATACAAACCTGTAGGTTTTTAGCCTGCTCAAAAAGCTCGTCCTCCCGCATAGATACTATTCTTTTTATATCGGAGTTTATTTTTCTCATATGACGAACGGCCTGAACAACGTCTCCCGTTCCCGCTTCTCCTTTGGTACGCAGCATCATGGCACCCTCGCTGACCCTGCGTAACGCCTCTCCCAGATCGCTTGCTCCGCATACAAACGGAACGGCGAACTTTGTCTTGTCTATGTGATAGACATCATCTGCAGGTGAGAGAACCTCGCTCTCGTCTATACAGTCTATGCCTATTGCCTGCAGTATCTGAGCCTCAACTATATGACCTATTCTTGCCTTTGCCATAACAGGGACGGCGACAGAGTCCTTAATACTGCGAATCATCTTGGGATCGCTCATTCTCGACACTCCGCCTGCCGCTCGAATGTCTGCGGGTATGCGTTCCAGCGCCATAACGGCAGAGGCTCCTGCCTGTTCGGCAATCTTTGCCTGTTCAGGCGTGGTAACATCCATAATCACCCCGCCTCTGAGTTTTTCGGCAAGGTTCTTGTCAAATTTGTATGCGGACATAATTATCATTCCTATCTATTTTTCATTTGTACCGTACCCGTTGCGGGGTACTTCTATATCCACGGTACGCACAGGGGTGCGTACCCTACCGTTTCATTTTAGCCAGTTCTACTCTGCGGATGGTGCGGATCGATTGTGCCAACCGCCGTTTGGCGGGACAGATGTAGGAACAGCTCCCACATTCTACGCAATCAAGACCGTTGTGCGCTAAAAACGCCTCACTGTTCTCGTGCAGAATATCTGTGTTGAGTTCTATCGGAATCAGTCCCATGGGACAGCGTTCTACGCATTTGCCGCATCTGATGCAGTTCTGCTCGGGCGGTATATAGGTCTCTTCCCGGGATAGGAACAGCACTCCCGCCGTGGTCTTGACCACCGGAACATCTATATCGAAAATGGCCACACCCATCATAGGGCCGCCGACAACAATCTTGGTCGGGGTAAACTTAAACCCACCCGCCAGCTCCACAAGGTCACTCAGCTTTGTGCCTATACGAGCCTTATAGTTGCCGGGGTTGTTTATAGCCTTGCCTGTAAGCGTGATGACCTTACGCATGAGCGGACGTCCTCTGAATATCGCTCGGTGTATGGCGATAACGGTATCGACATTGTTGACGATACATCCTATATCTATGGGGAGTTTGCCGGACGGCACCTCCCTTTTTGTAAGGGCGGAGATCAGCTGTTTCTCGGCTCCTTGCGGGTATTTTGTCTTGAGAACGGCTACCTCTATGCCCGCAACTCCGTTGCTGTGCTTTCTCAGCTCGGCTATTGCCTGAGGTTTATTGTCCTCAACCGCTATTATGCCCCTGGCATCCGGCATTAGTCTGAGAATAATCTGCAGACCGATAACAAGACGCTCGGCCTCCTCTATCATAACCCTGTTGTCGGTGGTGAGATAGGGTTCACACTCGCATCCGTTTACTATAACTGTATCTATCTTTATCTCGGGCGGCGGCGACAGCTTGACATGGGTCGGAAAGCCCGCCCCGCCAAGACCGACTATCCCCGCCTCCCGTATAATATCCAAAATCTCTTGACGGGACAGGGATTCATGGCCGCCTCGGGGTCTGATGCTCTCATGCTCTGTTTGCTGACCGTCGTTTTCTATAATAACCGAATTGACCACATTACCCATAACGGTAAGGTGGGGTTCTATGCTTTTGACCGTTCCCGAAACGGTGCTGTGAACAGGGGCGCATACACGAGCACTGCTGTCCCCGATTTTTTCGCCCACAAGCACCCGCTGCCCCGGTGAAACGATCGGCTCACAGGGCGCCCCGATATGCTGAACCAGCGGCAGAATAATCTCACTCCCCGCTTTAGGCATCAGTATATTTATAGGAATACTCTCGGTCTGCTTCTTTTGTTCTCTCGGGTGAATCCCCCGCTTAAATGTGTGTGTCATATTTCTCGTCCTATGTGTTATTTATCTAATCATATCACGGAAAATCGATTCAGTCAACAATTTTTTGTGAATTAACCTAAAATAAATATTTTTCATTAGGCACAAAAATAAATTCAGATAACCCCACACAAAACCGGACGGCATTGCCGTCCGGTGTCTTTTTATAACCATACTTCTTATAACCATACTTCATTCAATAACAAACTCTGCTCCTACAACCTGTCTTCCGCTGCCCTGTAGCACACGGTATTTTCCCGGAGCCATGTCATGGTCAAAATCCTTAAACTCTATGGTGTTTACCGCCGTTTCATCGATGGCAACCGTCTGTGAAGAGGGTTTTACCGACGGATCCTTTTTTATAATCATCCAGCCGTCGTCGGTTTCTCTTTCGAGGGTGATATTGACCCCCATCACATCATTGGATGTGTTTGAAAGCTCGATTATAATCGATTCGGTTCCGGCGGGGAAAACATCCTGCCGGATGGTAAGAGAATACTCGCCGCTTTCTATCATTTCCTTTGTCGACAAAAGATCTGCATCGTTGTTCTGCGGCTGGGACGACTCTGATAACGGCTGCAATTTACAGGACAGCATCATCATAAGGGCAAGTCCGCATATAATTATTTTTGACATAATCTTACACCAATTCTATTATTGCCATTTCGGCGGCGTCTCCCCGCCTGGGTCCTATTTTTATAACTCTTACATATCCGCCGTTTCTGTCCTTATATTTCGGCGCAATTTCGTCAAACATCTTTTTTGTTACATCCTCTTTTGTTATAAAAGCCATTGCCTGCCTGCGTGAATGGAGGGTGTTTTGTTTGCCGAAAGTTATCATCTTCTCAGCCATTGAACGAACCTCCATCGCGCGGGTAACGGTGGTCTCAATCTTACCCTTTTCTAAGAGAAAGGTCACCATAGCGCGCAGCATAGCCCGTCTTTGAGAAGTAGTCCTGCCCAGCTTTCTTGTACCCGGCATCGCTCATCACTCCTTTGTTCATTATTTAATTTTCGTCTTCTCTGTTAAGGTCGTATCCCAAGGACGCCAGCTTAGCAATAACCTCTTCGAGAGATTTTTTGCCCAGGTTGCGTACCTTCATCATATCTTCTTCGGATTTGTTGATTAAATCTTCAACCGTGTTAATACTTGCCCGTTTGAGACAGTTGAAAGAACGCACCGAAAGGTCAAGCTCTTCTATTGTCATCTCGAGAACCTTTTCCTTGCCCTTGTCGTCTTTTTCAACCATTATCTGCTCTGCATATCCCTCTTCGGATAGGTCAATAAAGATGCTCAGATGCTCGTTGAGAACCTTTGCTCCCAAAGAAATAGCCTCTTTAGCCATTATTGTCCCGTCTGTCCAAACCTCGATGGTGAGTTTGTCATAGTCTGTGATCTGTCCGACACGGGTGTTCTCGACATTATAATTCACCTTGAGCACAGGTGTATAGGTGCTGTCGAGAGGGATAACCCCGATACCCGACTGCATATAATGCTTATTACGATCGGCAGCAACATATCCTCTGCCCTTGTCTATGACTATCTCCATGTACAGTCTGCCGTCTTTTTCAACCGTGGCAATGTGCATTCCCGGGTCGAGTATCTCAACCTCGCTGTCAACCTTTATGTCGCTTGCCTTTACCTCGCCGTCTCCGTCAAACTCGATATATCCCGTTTTAGGACCCTCGCTGTGCATCTTAGCTATGAGACCCTTCATGTTAAGAACAATCTCGGTCACATCCTCTTTAACGCCCGGAATGGTGGAAAATTCGTGCAAAACTCCCTCTATTTTTATCGAGGTTACCGCAACGCCGGGTAAGGATGACAGGAGAACTCTCCTCAGAGAGTTTCCAAGCGTTGTTCCAAAACCACGTTCGAGCGGCTCGAGAACGAATTTACCATAAGAGCCGTCCGGCTTTATGTCAATAGCTTCAATTTTTGGCTTTTCTATTTCTATCATTGATAAACCTCCGCATACGCAAATATTATTCGCAACCGCCCCAACCAACCGATTAACGCCCTGTAATAAACAGAATTTGCATTACTTCGAGTAAAACTCGACTATCAGATTTTCTTCTACATCCAGATCAATATCGTCACGTCCGGGAAGTCTTACAACCGTTCCAGCTATCTGCTCTTTGTCTGCCGTCAGCCACTCGGGAACGGGACGGGAACCATTGATCTCCATGATTATCTTAAACTTTTCGCTCTGCTTGGATTTGTCCTTCAACGCAATTACGTCGCCTGCTTTAAGCTGATAAGAAGGTATGTTTACCTTCTTTCCGTTTACAGTGAAATGATTATGGAGTACAAGCTGTCTCGCTTCGGCACGGGAGCAGGCATATCCCAGCCTGTATACCGCATTGTCGAGCCTGAGTTCTAAGAACCGGAGCAGGTTTTCGCCTGTCATTCCGGGCTTGCGTTCCGCCATTTTAAAGTAATTGGAAAACTGTGTTTCAAGCACTCCGTAATAGCGCCTTGCCTTCTGCTTTGCCCTGATGTGAATCCCATATTCGGAAACCTTTTTGCGGCTTTGTCCGTGCTGACCGGGAGCATAACCTCTGCGGACAACTCCGCATTTTTCCGAATAGCACCGTTCACCCTTTAAGAAGAGCTTTTGCCCTTCTCGGCGGCAAAGTCTGCATACAGCGCCTGTATATCTTGCCATTTGTTTTCCTCCAGATTAGATTTTTGTTTTATTTTGTGTTTTTAGACTTTAGATGATAGATGATATTAATGCCGAAAATACGGTCATCTAACATCTAATATCTAAATTTTATACCCGCCTGCGTTTGGGCGGTCTGCATCCGTTATGGGGTATCGGGGTTACGTCTTTGATGGTGTTTACCTCAAGCCCTACAGCCTGTAAAGCTCTTATGGCCGCCTCACGGCCCGACCCCGGCCCTTTTACAAATACATCTACCGTCTTGAGACCATGCTCCATTGCGGTCTTTGCGGCTGCTTCGGCCGTCATCTGAGACGCATAGGGGGTAGACTTGCGTGATCCCCTAAAGTTTAACCCGCCTGAGCTTGCCCACGAGATTACGTTGCCTTTAACGTCCGAAATTGTAACGATGGTATTGTTAAAGGTGGATTTTATATGCACGGCACCGCGCTCGATGTTTTTGCGTTCACGGCGTCTGCGAATGGGTGTTTTCTTATCCTTAGGCATTCTTGTTAATCGGTCCTTTCTGTTATTTATTTTTTGGGGGCTGCCTACTTCTTCTTGTTAGCTATCGTCTTTTTGGGACCCTTTCTGGTACGAGCATTGGTTTTTGTCCTTTGTCCCCTTACCGGAAGACCTTTTCTGTGACGAATCCCGCGATAACAATTGATTTCTATCAGTCTTTTTATATTAAGAGCCGTATTACGGCGCAAATCGCCCTCTACCTCAAGATTCTTGTTTATATAATCCCGGATTTTAGAAGCATCGCCCTCGCTCAAATCCTTTACTCTTATATCAGGATTTATGCCGCACTCTGCTAAAATCTTCTGAGAGGTTCTAAGTCCTATGCCGAAAATATAAGTCAGACCGATCTCTATTCTCTTCTCGCGTGGTAAATCAATACCGGCTATACGAGCCATCTACACACTCACCTCCTTTAATGGTAATGTTTGCGATAATCACGGACGAACAAAGTTCGTCCCTACAATAATTGTCAATTGTTCATTGTCAATTGTTAATTGTTCGTCAGCCTTGTCTCTGTTTGTGTCGTGTATTTTGGCAGATGACCATAATCCGCCCTTTGCGTTTTATGATCTTGCACTTTTCACATATCGGTTTTACTGATGGACTTACTTTCATAACAACACTTCTCCAATCTGTCCCCTATCAGACAATAATATCTATTTAGAACGCCATGTTATCCGCCCTTTGGTCAAATCATAGGGCGACATTTCAACAGTAACCTTATCTCCAACCAAAATCCTGATAAAATTCATACGCAGCTTGCCCGAAATATGGGTCAGCAGCTTGTGTCCGTTCTGCAGTTCTACCATAAAGGTAGCGTTGGGTAAAGCCTCAAGCACAGTCCCCTCTATTTCAATAACATCATCCTTTGCCAAGCTAATCCACCTCCTGCCCGGTTTGGGTTTGTTTGTAGTTATATTCCCACAGCAGCTTTCTGATAGCTGCATCTGTCTTAAAGCAATCAGAACCGACTATCCTGTTGGTCGGTTTGAGATGAATCACATTCTTGGTTTTAGGTTTTTCCAGCTTTCTGCGTTTTCCGTCTGCTATCTCGGCCCGAAGACCATCGGTAGACAATACTACGAAAAATCCGCCCTTATCATGCCCCGCACCCGAGCAAACAATAGTCCCAACCTCCAAAAAATCACCTGTAACTGTTATATCTGCGGACGAACAAAGTTCGTCCCTACATTCTGCCTGCGGACGAACAAAGTTCGTCCCTACAATTGTTAATTGTTCATTGTCAATTGTTAATTGTCAATATCGCCGGTCCGTTGTCGGTTATGGCAACGGTATGTTCAAAATGAGCGGAGAGTGAGCCGTCTTTAGTCTTGACCGTCCATCCGTCTCTGTCAACATAAATGTCATGCTTGCCTGCGTTTATCATAGGTTCTATAGCAAGGGTCATGCCTCTGACTAGCCTGATCCCCTTGCCCGCCTTGCCGAAGTTGGGAATCTCAGGGGATTCGTGAAGTTTGCGGCCTATACCGTGACCGACATAATCCTGCACGGCAGAATATCCCTCACGCTCGACCGTAGACTGAACTATGTTGGATATATCACCCAGCCTGTATCCCATCATCGCCATATTAATGGCGGCTTCCAAACTCTTTTTTGTTATCTTGATCAAATGCTCAGCCTGACTGCTAACGCTGCCTATCTTGAATGTATAGGCATTGTCGGCGTGGTAACCCTTGTAGAAAGCGCCAATATCGACACTCACTATGTCACCGTCGGCAAGCATACGTTTGCCGGGGATCCCGTGTATGACCTCATCGTTGACCGAAATACAGGCCGATCCCTTGAATCCGTTGTATCCCAAAAAAGAGGGTCTTGCATTCCTTTTTTCTATATATTCCCGAACCTTATTGCTTATATAACCGGTTGTAACCCCGCTCTTACAGAGCGTTCCCGCAAGTTCCAACGCACCCGATGCTATCTTGCCGCCTTCTCTCATAACGGCAAGCTCGCTAACGGTCTTTAGGATAACCATCAGCCCTCTAATGCCTTGAGGGTCAGCGCCGTAGTATCTTTAACTTCATCCTGACCGTGAACAACCTTGAGCTTTCCGGTCTTGCTGTAATAATCCTTTAGCGGGGCGGTTTCGTTGTGATAGATCTCTAAGCGGCTCTTGACCGTATCGGGATGATCGTCCTTGCGTTGTATTGTCTCGGCGCCGCATTTGTCGCAGATTCCGTCAACCTGAGACGGTTTGTACTCTATATGATAGGACGCTCCGCAGCTTCCGCATACTCGGCGACCTGACATACGCTTGGTTATCTTGTCGTCCTCAACCTCGATGGTTATGACCATGTCGATCTCAACGCCCATTTTGTCGAGAGCCTCCGCCTGAGGAACTGTTCTCGGAAATCCATCGAGAATAAATCCATTTTTCATATCATCCTGCACAAGACGGTCTTTGATTATAGATACGACTATCTCATCCGGAACTAATCTGCCCTCATCGGCATAGGACTTCGCTTTTATGCCGAACTCGGTTCCTTGGGCTATGGCCGCCCGAATCATGTTACCTGTCGAAACGGCGGGAATGGAGAGTTTTTCGCATATAACCTCCGCCTGAGTTCCCTTGCCGGCTCCGGGCGCTCCTAAAAGAATCAATTTCATATATTATAACCTCTTACTTTATTCTAAGAATCCCTTGTGATGTCTCATCATCATCTGTGATTCAAGCGTTCTCATTGTATCAAGAGCAACACCGACGACGATAAGAATTGAGGTTCCTCCCAACGCTACATTGATCTCGGTAAACTTTTGATACATAATCGGGAATGTAGCGATAAACCCAAGGAACAACGCACCGAAAAGGGTTATCTTTGACAACACCTTTGATATAAAATCGGATGTGGGTTTGCCCGGACGTATGCCGGGGATCGCGCCGTTGTTTTTACGCAGGTTGTTGGCGATCTCTACAGGGTTATACTGTATCGCAACATAGAAGTAGTTGAATGCGATTATGAGCATAAAATACAGCCCCGCATAGGTCCAGCTCGTATAGTCGAAGACCGAAAGTATTCTAACCAAAATCTCGTTCTCGATATTTACAAACCGTCTGATCATACTCGGCAGCATCAGGAAGGAGCTGGCGAATATTATCGGCATAACGCCCGACATATTTACCTTTATGGGGATATGCGTACTCTGACCGCCGTACATCTTACGCCCAACCACACGCTTGGCGTAGGAGACGGGGATTCTGCGTTCGGCATTGGTCATAATTACGATAAATACAATCATAGCGATAAATATCACAACAATGAGCGGAATCAGGTAATAAAACTTTGGATCGCCGCCGTTTAGAGCAATCTGGAACTGTGACCAGAGGAAGATGATTGCATCAGGTCCTCGTGAGATGATACCCGCAAAGAGTATGAGGGAGATTCCGTTGCCGATACCGTTTTCGGTTATCAACTCTCCCATAAAGACAATGACCGCCGTTCCAACCGTAAAGGTCATCACAATGACCACCATAGCAAACCAAAAGCGCCATCCGTATTGATACATAAAGACCTTGTTTTCGGTCGTGTTGGACAACATGGCAAAATAACCGTATCCCTGTATAACAGCAAGGGCAATTGTAGCATATCTTGTGATTCTTCCTATCTTCTTGCGGCCCTCTTCGCCTTCCTTCTTGAGTCTTTCCAAGGCGGGAATGGCAACGGTCAATAGCTGCATGATGATCGATGCGTTGATATACGGGGTTATCGACATTGCAAAAACCGTACCGTTTTCAAGCGCTCCGCCAGTAAGAAGATTGAGGTATCCGAGTATGTCTGTCGCTGCTTCCTCACCGCTGAATATGGCCATGTCGCGTATAACACCCGGATCCAAGAAAGGAACCGGGAAAGCGGCGCCTACCCTGAACAATACTAATATAAACAAGGTATACAGGATCTTTCTTTTAAGGTCAGGCAACGCAAATGCGTTTCTGAATATCTTGAACATCGTATACTAATCCTTTCCGATTATCTCTGCTGTCCCTCCGGCTTTTTCTATCTTCTCTTTAGCTGATGCGGATATTTGGGTTACCTTTACTGTAAACTTTTTGGTAACATCTCCGTTGCCGAGGATCTTAACGCCGTCTTTAACCTTCTTGATAATACCCGCTTCTTTTAAGACCGCCGCATCTATAACGGCGCCCTCCTCAAACCTATCCAAAGCCGAAAGGTTCACAATAGCATATTCCTTAGCGAATATGTTTACAAAACCTCTCTTGGGAACACGTCTTGTCAAGGGCATCTGTCCGCCCTCAAACCCCGGTCTTACTCCTCCGCCCGAACGTGCATTCTGCCCCTTGTGACCCTTGCTTGCGGTCTTGCCCATTCCGGACCCGATTCCGCGGCCTTTGCGTTTACGCTCTTTAACAGAGCCGGGTGCGGGGGATAATTCATGCAATTTCATCTTGCGTGCAACTCCTTTACCTGTTAGCTCTCTACCTTTATTAAGTGGGTTATCTTCTTTATCTTGCCTTGTGTAGCCGCATTATCCGGCTGAACAGTCTCATCCCCCGGCTTTTTGAGACCGAGAGATTTAGCGGTCAGAATCTGACCCTGCTTGGAGCCGATAAGGCTCTTTACCAACTTTATTTTAACCGACATAAAAACTTCATACCCTTCCCCATTAAGTGGATGTGTCTTAGAAAATATCAGACAGCGCCAAACCACGGACCTTTGCTACCTCTTCCGCAGTACGCAGTGCCTTTAGCCCCTCGAAAGCGGCCTTGACAACATTACCCGGATTGTTTGAACGCAACGACTTTGTGCGGACGTTCTTGATTCCCGCCATTTCGACTACGGCACGGACAGGACCTCCTGCGATAATACCCGTTCCCTCCGGAGCAGGTTTGAGCAGCACTTTTCCGGCGCCGTAAACACCCACTATCTCGTGAGGTATTGATGTATCCTTGAGGGTAACCCGAATAAGATTCTTCTTGGCGTCCTCTATCCCCTTGCGAATGGCATCGGGAACCTCGTTTGCCTTGCCCAATCCGTATCCGATAACCCCGTTACCGTCGCCAACCACGACAAGAGCGGCAAACTTTATGACACGTCCGCCCTTAACGGTCTTGGAAACACGGTTGATCGAAACCACTTTTTCCAGTAAATCTAATGTTGTTCCATCTATTCTTTCCAAAGCTCTATCCTCCTAAAACTTTAATCCGCCCTCGCGTGCACCTTCCGCTAATTCGGCAATGCGTCCGTGATAAAGGTATCCGCCTCTGTCGAAAACAACCTCGGTTATTCCCTTGCCGGCAGCTGCCTTGGCTATCATGGATCCCACCTTGCGCGCTGCAGCCTTGTTTCCTCCCGTACCCTCAAACTCTTTTGTAAGAGAGGATACGGCAGCCAATGTGTTGCCCGAAACATCGTCTATAACCTGAGCATAGATATGCTTAGATGAGCGGAACACATTAAGACGGGGACGTTCTCCCGTTCCGGAAACCTTGCCGCGAACCCTGCGGTGTCGCTTTAACCTGGCTTCGTTTTTATCATACTGCTTTATCATTTTATGACCACCCTTTTGACAATTAACAATTAACGATTAACAATTAACAATTATTAATTTACAATTAACAATCAACAATTATCAATCTATGTCCGACACTGCGGACAGTGATTACAATTACTTGGGTTTTACTTGGCTTTACCTGCCTTGCCTTCCTTGCGTTTGACAAACTCGCCTGCATACCTGATTCCCTTGCCCTTATACGGCTCGGGCGGTCTCTTTTCGCGAACCTCAGCCGCAAACTGTCCCACCTTCTGCTTGTCATAACCGGATACGATAATCTTGTTGGGAGAGGGAACCTCTACCGTTATGCCGTCTATCTCGGGCATTATGACCTGATGGGAATAGCCGAGATTCATAACAAGATTCTTGCCCTGTTTTGCGGCACGGTATCCAACGCCCTGAACCTCAAGCTCTTTGGAGCATCCCTGGCTGACGCCGACTACCATGTTTGATATTAATGTACGGGTCAAACCGTGCAGGCTCCTGTTCTGCTTTTCATCATTGGGCCGGGTAACGGTAATAACCCCGTCCGCCACGGCAACCGTCATGGCTGAATGCAGCTCCCTGCCGAGGGTACCCTTGGGACCCTTGACGGTGATATGATTCCCCGCCAGTTTTATATCAACACCCTGCGGTATTGTGATAGGCGCTCTGCCTATTCTTGACATATCGAAAACTCCTCTCGAACCCTTTTAATAATTCTGAGTTTATTTACCAAATAAAAGCAAGCACTTCGCCGCCTATTTTGGCTTTGCGGGCATCTCTGTCGGTCATAATCCCCTTAGATGTCGAGATGATTGCTATACCAAGCCCCTTGAAGACGCGCGGCATATCATCGCAGCTTGTATATATCCTCAGACCCGGTTTTGATACCCTGCGAAGACCTCTTATAACCGGAGATTTTCCCTCACCGTATTTAAGAGTTACGCAGATCATGCCCTGCTTGTTATCCTCTATAACCTTGTATCCTTTAACATAACCCTGCTTAACCAGTATATCGGCTATAGACTTCTTCATGTTGGATGCAGGTATATATACCGTTTCATGTTTTGCTGAGTTCGCATTGCGAATACGAGTAAGCATATCAGCAATTGTATCGGTTATTTGCATTGGTTTACCCCCTTTTGGCAATTATTGATAGTTGTAAAAACCGCCAATTCATTGTTGTCCGCTCTGCGGATAGTGTTTTAAAAATAATCTTTACCAGCTTGCTTTTTTTACGCCGGGAATATAACCCTTGTATGCCAATTCTCTAAAGCATATACGGCATATTCCATACTTACGCAGATAGGCATGAGGTCTTCCGCAAATCTTGCATCTGTTGTAAGCACGGGTGGAAAATTTAGGAGTACGCTGCTGCTTGTTTATCATTGCTTTCTTTGCCACAGTTCTTCTTCCTCCCTTATCTGACGAACGGCGCGCCCATCAGTGACAGCAACTCGCGGGCCTCTTCGTCTGTTTTAGCCGTGGTTACGAAACATATGTCCATACCCCGGGTTTTATCTATTTTATCATAATCAATTTCCGGAAAAATCAATTGTTCCTTAACGCCTACGTTATAGTTGCCCCGCCCGTCAAAACTGTTAGGACTGATTCCTCTGAAATCTCGAACCCTCGGCAGAGCTGTGTTGAAAAACCTATCGGTAAACTCATACATTCTGCTTGCTCTGAGTGTAACCTTGGCGCCGATGTTCATGCCTTCCCTCAGTTTGAAGTTGGCGACCGACTTTCTTGCTTTGCAGACAACCGGCTTTTGGCCTGTTATAGTGGAAATGTCGGTAATAATAGCATCGATGATCTTGGAGTTGTCCCTTGCCTCTCCGCAGGCTACGTTGATAACAACCTTGTCAAGTTTGGGTATCTCCATGACGCTTTTGTAACCAAACTTTTTCATCATAGCAGGTGCTATTTCGCCCAGGTATCTCTCTTTTAACCTTGTCATGTTTATCCCTCCTTAAAAAGTTGCTCCGCATTTTTCACGGACACAACGGCGCTTCTTGCTGCCGTCTTTGACAGAATGAGCAAGCCTTGTCGTCTCGCCGCATTTAGGACAGACCAGCATACATTTGCAGGCGTGCAGCGGAGCCTCAACCTTGATCAGACCGCCCTCTTGTCCCATTTTGCGGGGTTTAACGTGTTTGGTGGCAATGTTTATGCCTTCGATTATAACCTTGCCCTCTTTCGGCGATGTCTCAAGAACCTTTCCGGTCTTGCCTTTGTTCTTGCCGGAAATAACCTTGACCTTGTCGCCGGTTTTAATATGCAGTTTGTTCATGTATATCATTTCCTTATCACGAATTACAAAAAATCTCAGGGTCTATGCCCTCTATAATACCTCCGGCGCCAGTGAGAGTATCTTCATGTATTCCTTCTCACGCAGCTCACGAGCTACCGATCCGAAAACACGGGTACCTCTTGGGTTCTTGTCTTCTCTTATGATAACAGCGGCATTCTCGTCAAAACGTATATGAGAACCATCGTCCCGTCTTACTCCGCTTTTAGAACGAACTATAACAGCTCTTACCAATTCGCCCTTTTTTATCTGCCCGCCCGGAGCCGCCTTTTTGACCGTCGCCACGATAACATCGCCTATATTCGCATACCGTCTGCGAGTACCGCCCAGCACACGGATACACATAATTTCTTTAGCTCCGGTATTGTCGGCAACCTTTAGGTAGGATTGCATTTGTACCACAGTGCATTCCGCCTTTCTTCTACAATTGATAATCGGCAATTTTGCAATTGACAATTATGATGTCCGCATCTGCCGGACGTTGGCATTTTTCCTACTGAGCCTTGACCAGAATCTCGACCACTCTCCAGCGTTTGTCCTTAGAGAGAGGGCGGGTTTCCATCAGCTGAACCCTGTCGCCTATGCCGCAGGCGTTGTTTTCGTCATGCGCCTTTACCTTTACTGTCTTTTTGATTACCTTTTTATAAAGCGGATGCTTTACGCTGTGTTCTATAGCGACAACAACAGTCTTATCCATCTTGTCGCTCACAACCTTGCCTATCCGGGTTTTCCTAAGGTTTCTTTCACTCATGCCGCTCTATGCCTCCTTCCGGGAATCTTCTATTTCCCGCTCACGGATGATTGTCTTTGCCTGAGCAATCTCTTTTTTAACCGCTCCGATTCTCATGGGATTCTCAAGCTGATTTATAGCCAACTGGAAACGCAGATTAAAAAGCTCTTCCTTTAGTTCCGTGATCTTTTCGTTAAGCTCGGTAGTAGAGCTTTGACGTAATTTAACAGCAGTCTTCATTTATTGCTCACCGCCTGTCTCTTTTACAATGAACTTGCATTTTATAGGAAGTTTGTGCATGGCAAGACGCATAGCTTCCTTTGCGGTATCTTCCGGCACTCCGGCTATCTCAAACATCACACGGCCGGGTTTTACAACGGCAACCCAATATTCGGGAGAACCTTTACCCTTACCCATACGGGTTTCTGCAGGTTTTTCTGTAATAGGCTTATCGGGGAATATCTTGATCCAAACCTGTCCTCCGCGCTTGATATATCTTGTCATTGCGATACGGGCGGCCTCTATCTGATTGGAAGAGATCCATCCGGGCTGCAGCGCCTGTAATCCATACTGACCATAGGTAACGGTATTTCCCCGTGTTGCCTTGCCTTTCATTCTGCCCCGCTGAACTCTGCGGTATTTTGTGCGTTTTGGTAACAACATTACCTGCTACCCCCTTCCCTGCGGCCCTGACCCTGTCCTTGTCCCTGATGACGCTGACCGCTGTTCGGTCTTCTTCTGTCGTTGCCGCCGAATCCGCCGCCTGAAGGTCTTCTCTTAGGAAAAGGCTTTCTTTCCGGCATCGGCTCTTCACGAACCTCACCCTTGAGAATCTCGCCCTTGTATATCCAAACCTTAACTCCCAAGCGTCCGTAGGTAGTATGCGCCTCGGCAAATCCGTAATCTATATCGGCACGCAGGGTCTGCAAGGGAATGGTGCCCTCGTGATAGCTCTCTGAGCGCGCTATTTCCGCCCCGCCGAGACGTCCGGAAACCATAGTCTTGATTCCCTTAGCACCCGATTTCATGGTGCGGCCCATAGCCTGCTTCATAGCACGGCGGAATGAGATACGTCTCTCAAGCTGTGCTGCGATACTCTCTGCTACCAGCTGGGAATTAATATCAGGATTCCTGACCTCGACCACGTTGATATTGACCGTCTGTCCGGCTATCTTTTCTATCTGATCCTTTAATCTGTCTATCTCTGTGCCGCCTCTGCCTATAACAAGACCGGGTTTAGCACAATGTATATGAACTCTTACCCTAACGGCATCCCGTTCGATCTCTATGCGTGCAACACCTGCAGCAAAGAGCTTTTTCTTGACGAACTCTCGGATCTTATAATCGTTGACGAGTGAGTCTCCGAACTCTGACTTTTTAACAAACCAGCGGGAGTCCCAATCTTTTATTATACCCACCCTAAGACCGTGAGGATTAACCTTTTGTCCCATTTACACAACCATCCTTTACGATACTGTTTATATGAATCTTTCCCTTAAAACCATAGTTACATGGGAAGACCTCTTGTTTATCCGGAACGCCCTGCCCTGGGCTCTCGGACGAATCCTCTTCATTATCGGACCGGGGGATACAAAACACTCCGAGATATAGAGATATTCTTTGTCCATTCCAAAATTGTTCTCGCCGTTGGCTATAGCCGACTTTAGCAGCTTTGTCAGATATTCGCTGGCGGATTTCGGTGTGTTTCTAAGCACTGCCGCAGCGTAACCCACATCTTTGCCTCTTATTAAATCAAGTACGATCTGCACCTTTCGGGGAGATATTCTTGCATATTTTAGATATGCCCGTGCTTCCATAAAAACCATCCTTTCGCTGAGATGAAATTTGCCACAGCGTTTGTTATTAGTCGCTGTTATAAAGACTTAGTAATCCGTCTCTAAACCAATCTGCCTCTTGCTCATGTATGTCCTTCAACTCAAAGGTTCCTTGTGTGTCTGTAGCTTTGTAAAGCTCATCGGTATGTAAGAGCGAGTGCCCAAATTCATGGAACATTAATTTCTGAATTTTGTCAATCGCTGTCTTCCTAACATCTTGATCTTTGCTTTTTGCCTCATTCAATAGGTAGAGAGGAAGATAAACAATAATCGAGTGGTCAAATATCGAATTTGTTCTGTCCTTTTTGTTATAAACCGCTCTTGCCGATCTTTCACTCACGTTTTCTAAATACTGTACATAAATCTTGCATCTTTCATAGCTTGCAAGTTTTAGTTGTTCCTCAAGATTCTCTCTAAACGCTTCACGTTTTGCTTTATCTTGGTTTTGATCTGTTATGCCGTAAAGCTCTCTGTATGTGCCTATGTTTGCACGGTTGAATTTTCTAATGTTTTTTCCTCTTAAACGCTGTCCGCTACCGTTCAAATACTCATTGCAGGCATCCTTAACATCGGAAAAGTGACAGTTTAATGATAAAGCAAAGACCTCTTTGGCTACTAAGGATATTTCTTCTTTTGTGTTCTGCATTCGGTTATCTCCACTTCCTGTCGATAATATTTGCGACTATAACCTCGTAGCTTATCTCTTGCTTTTCGTCTTCGCTTAGTTCTTCGCCGTCACAACCTCCAATAATCCTAACATCAAACATTTCGCTTAAAAACTCTATTTTCTCGTTTGTAGTGCTACACCCTGCGAACTCGTCTATTATTTCTTTCGCCTCATCAATTGTAGTAGACATTTCTATTATCGCTTTTAGCATATCTCTTTGTGTCATTGTGTTTTCCTGTGTCATAACATCTATCCTCCTAATCAATCTAATATCAAGGCACTAAGATGCAACTGTAAATGTCTTGTTCCTATCTTTTTCCGGCATTGGAGGTTTTGGAGCCGGCGTGACCTCTGTAAGTCCTTGTCGGTGCAAATTCTCCAAGCTTGTGACCTACCATGTCTTCGGTGACATAGACGGGGACGTGCTTTCTTCCGTCATGCACGGCAAAGGTGTGTCCGACAAAGTCCGGGAATATAGTTGAGGCTCTGCTCCATGTCTTTAAGACCTTTTTATCTCCGGAATTATTCATTTCAACAACACGCTTTAATAATACAGGCTGTACAAACGGCCCTTTCTTTACGCTTCTTCCCACCGAAAATCCTCCCTTTTATACTGTATCGTAACGGCTTAATACCGTGCTAACTGCTTCTGCGTTTTACTATAAACTTATCAGATGCCTTGTGTTTCTTTCTTGTCTTATATCCGAGTGTCGGTTTGCCCCAGGGTGTTACGGGACCGGGACGTCCTATCGGGGACTTGCCCTCGCCGCCGCCGTGCGGATGGTCGTTGGGATTCATAACAGACCCGCGGACGGTGGGACGGATTCCCATATGACGTTTTCTTCCGGCCTTACCGATACTGACGTTTTCATTCTCTATATTACCGACCTGACCGACTGTGGCCATGCAATTTACAGGCACGTTTCTCAGTTCTCCGGAGGGTAATCTGACAAGGGCGAGTTTGCCCTCTTTTGCCATAAGCTGAGCCATGTTTCCGGCCGAACGCACAAGCTGAGCGCCCTTGCCGGGATACATCTCGATGTTGTGGATAAAGGTACCGACAGGTATATTTACCATCGGAAGAGCGTTGCCTGTCTTAATGTCGGCATCGGGACCCGATCTCACCGTGTCTCCTACCTTTAGTCCGTTCGGCGCTATGATGTATCTCTTTTCGCCGTCCTCATATTCGAGTAACGCTATATGAGAGGAACGGTTAGGATCATATTCCAGCGTTGTAACATTGGCGTCCATCCCGAACTTATCTCTCTTAAAATCGATTATGCGGTATTTTCTCCTATTTCCTCCGCCCCTGTGACGCACGGTGATTCTGCCGTTGCTGTTACGCCCCGAATGTTTTTGCAGGGGTGTGAGCAGACTCTTTTCGGGTTTTACCTTGCTTAGTCCCGAATAATCCGCCACAGACATAGAACGGCGGGATGGGGTGGTGGGTTTATAACTCTTTACAGGCATACATATCTCCTAACTGCAAATTGTCTTACGACAACTGCCTATATCATTCCGTCAAAGAACTCTATATTCTTTGAAGATTCCGTCAATGTTACAATTGCTTTTTTCCAATCGGGACGGTATCCCGCTGTTCTTCCCTGACGAACATATCGACCGGGCAGATTCATGGTGCGTACCTTCTTGACCTGTACGCCGAATAGCTTTGATACAGCATAACCTATCTCTATCTTGTTAGCATCCTTCGCTACCTTGAATGTATACTTTTTCTGCTGCATATTCTCCATGGACTTCTCTGTAATAATCGGTTTTAGCACTATATCATGCGGAGTTCTCATTACGCATATACCTCCTCTATTACAGGCAGAGCATTCTGCACAACGATAAATTTATCGTGATTTAAAATGTCATAGACATTAAGGGTATTTACCAATGCGGTCTTTACGCCCGGGATGTTTGCGGCGCTCTTTATAACCTTGCCGTCGCTCTCCTGCATAACGATCAACGCTTTCTTCTCGGCTCCGACCGCTGCAAGGATGTTGATCATGTCACGGGTCTTATAGTTCTCAAGGGTTATGTTGTCAACAACGATCATGTCATTGTCGATAACCTTTGAGGATAGAGCCGATTTAAGGGCTAATCTGCGAACCTTTTTGTTCATCTTAAATCCGTAATCCCTTGGTTTGGGAGCATGGGTAACACCGCCGTGGGTCCAGTGCGGTGCACGGGTTGAACCCTGTCTTGCGCGTCCCGTACCCTTTTGTCTCCAGGGTTTGCGTCCTCCGCCTCGTACTTCGGTACGGGTAAGAGCCGACTGAGTTCCCTGTCTGTTGCTTGCAAGAAAATTTACCACAGCCATGTGCATGACCGAACTGTTGGGCTTTATCCCGAATACAGTTTCGCTCAAATCAACCGTGCCTACCTGCTTGCCCGCCATATCTAATACTGCTACGTTTGGCATTATCTACCTTCATTCCTTTCGGGTATGATGAAAACCGCCCCGTCCGCCCTGCGAACCTGTTTGGTTTGTAAAAAACTACTTCTTAACCGCACTCGTGAGTATCACAAGACCGCCGTTAGGACCGGGAACCGCTCCTTTGATAGCGACAAGGTTATTGTCGGCATCTACCTTAACAACCTTTAGATTCTGCACGGTCACCCGCTCGGCACCCATGTGTCCGGGCATCTTCTTGCCCTTGGGTATCTTACCGGGGTATGCAGACCCGCCCATCGAACCTGCGTGTCTTGCAACAGGGCCAGTACCGTGTGACTCGGGAAGTCTCGAATTTCCGTAACGCTTGATAGTTCCGGCGAATCCCTTACCCTTGCTTATCCCTGCGGCATCTATAAAATCGCCCTCTGCAAAAACGTCGACCTTAATTGTATCTCCGGTATTCATAGCCGAGGAATCGTCAAGCCTGAACTCCCGCAGATAACGCTTGAACGGCACCGATGATTTCTCAAAATGACCCTTTAGCGGCTTTATCGTTTTTGTCGGCTTTCTGTCGCCGAATCCCAATTGTACAGCTTCATATCCATCGGTCTCGAGGGTTTTCTTTTGTGTTACAACACAAGGGCCTGCCTCTACAACCGTAACCGGAATAAACTTTCCCGCCTCATCAAAAATCTGGGTCATTCCGATCTTTCTGCCTATTATTCCCTTTTTCATGCTTTGTTTCTCCTTACAAAGGTTATAGTTATAGCTTTATTTCTATCTCAACGCCGGCGGGCAACTCAAGCCCCTGCAGAGCCTCCACAGTTTTGTTAGACGGTTTGAGTATATCTATAAGCCTTTTGTGGGTTCTCATTTCAAACTGTTCCCGGGCGTCTTTATATTTGTGTACCGCTCTGAGTATCGTTACAATCTCTTTATCGGTCGGCAGGGGAATCGGCCCCGCAACCCTTGCACCCGTTCTTTTGGCGCTTTCTACGATCTTAACACAGGCTGCATCTATCAGTCCGTGGTCATAGCTCTTGAGCCTTATTCTAATCTTTTCTTTGACTGCCATCTCTTCGCCTCCAAAATTTTTCAGGCACCGCATCGGCTAATCCGCCGATTTACCGCATATACCCGTTGCCGTGCGTTTCATTTCTGTATGCGCAAAAGGTATATTATCACATATTAAATCAAAATGCAACCCTTTTTTATAAAAAAATTAAAAAATATTAAATTCCACCAAATTTGAGGGGGTTTTATGTAATGAATATGTTGTTTTTGCGAAAAATACACGGGCGGCACCAAGGGACGACCACCCCGTGATAACATTACTTACAAAAAAAACGCTTGCATTCATACGAGTTTTGTGGCACAATATATACGAGGAGAGGTGATGGAGTGAAAGTAAGTGAGCTTATACGATTAGCCAAAAAGCATGGTTGCCGATTAGAACGTCATGGAGCAGAGCATGATATTTGGATTAATCCGAAAACCGGTATCACGGCACAAATATCACGTCATCCAAGCAAAGAAGTTCGCACAGGAACAGCAGAAAAAATCAAAAAGGATTTAGGTTTAAAATAATTTAGAATATATTATATGAGGAGAGGTTGATAATGAAATACGCATACACAGCTGTATTCACGCCGGAAGAAGAGGGGGCGTTCAGCGTTTGCTTTCCTGATCTGCCCGGTTGTTACACTTGCGGAGACGATATGCCCGATACTGTAAACATGGCACAGGACGCCCTGTGTTTGTGGCTGTATGACATGGAGCAAAATAAAAAAGCAATTCCTCCCGCAAGCAATCCGAGAGGAATCGCAATTGCCGATAATGAATTTACAGGTATTGTTGCCGTGGATACAGAAACATATCGCCGTTTCTATGAAAAAATATCCTAATACCGTTACCCGATGAAAGAGAATAGTATAAAGAACGGAGTTTTACCGATATGATTCTTGTTATAGATGTAGGGAATACAAATATGGAGTTTGGTTTGTACAGAGAGGGCGGTCTTGTGGCGCAGTTCAGGCTTAGTACGAGCAGGGATGTTACCAGCGATGAGATAGGACTGATGACCAGGCAGTTCTTTGCGGTGCATAAAATAAATCATACCGACATAAAGGATACGGTTATATCATCGGTTGTGCCGCAGGTTATGTATTCTATTATGTCCGCTATAAAAAAATATATAGGAAAACGCCCTCTGATTATAAATGAAGATATTAAGGTAAATATAAAGAATATGTACACCAACCCCGGAGAGGTCGGGGCCGACAGACTGGTCAATTCCTATGCAGCTTTCAGAAAATACGGCGGACCGCTGATTATCACAGACTTCGGCACCGCCACAACCTTCGATGTTGTCGGGGCGGAGGGTGAATACTTAGGCGGGGTTATCTACCCGGGAATCAAGGTATCTATGAATGCTCTTGTGCAGAACGCGTCCAAGCTGCCAAGGGTAGAGGTGGCGGCTCCTGACCGTGTGATAGGCAAGAACACCGCTCAAAGCATGCAGTCGGGAATACTCTACGGATACATCGGTGTTGTTGAAAAAATACGGGATGAGATTTCCCGGGAATTAGGGCAGAAGACAAACATCATCGCCACGGGAGGGCTTTCTCAGTTTTTGCAGTCGTCGGCAAATGTCTTTCAGGTTATCGACAAAACCCTAACCCTTGAGGGATTGTATATAATATATGAAGAAAGTAGAGTTATGAAAATATGATAGAGCGTAAACCGTTTGAGCTTGCCGTAAAAAACATCGGCAATCTGCTCTTCTCGAAAATCCTGTGTGTGATATTTATAATAATGGCCATAGGTCTTATTGATATGACAGAGGGTGTAATTCTGCCTATTCTGTTTCAGTTGTTCTTGTTTGTTATGTTCTTTACCTTTCTGTATCTTTCATACCAACGGGAGGGTGATCACGACAGAAACTTTATCGATCTCGGCAGAATGAAGCCGGATCTCTTTAAAGGAGCAAAGTCCGGAGCATATCTTGCCATACCCTCTTTTCTTCTCAATCTGCTCTTCCTGCTGTCAAAATGCGGTCTTTTTTCGGATGAGTTTTTCGGCATATACAAACTTCTCAACGCCCAATATCTGCCGGTGCTTATCATTCTTGACCAGGGTGGAACGCCGCTGTCGTCCGAAATATCATGGTGGGTTGTAGCCGTCGGATTCCTGCTGGTGCTGCTCATCCCCGCCCTAACAGGAGCCGCATACTATTTAGGCTACAACCGAATCGCAATATCGCAGTATGTGTTTTATAAGAATAAGAAGGGGAAGAAGAGGTTATAGGAACATCGCCATATAAATCGGCAGGAAGATAATATCGTCCTTAACCATAACATCCTTGGTGTAGAGGATATACGAATTTGAAATCCCCCTCGAAAATTTCTTTCTGAATTTATCCAAAGAAGAATGGAATTTAGGGCTGCCGGATTTGACCTCGATCGGTGCAATCTTTTTCTTTTCGGTGATGAGGAAATCTATTTCCATGTGATTCTCTCGGTGTTCCTTGTCGTTGCGGGAATAGAAATAGAGCTTGTGACCGTTTCTCCGCAGCATTTGAGCAACGATATTCTCTATAATCATACCCTCGTTAATTCCGAGTTTGTCAAAAAGAATCGCCTTGTACAGGTCGTTTTCGATATACGGGCTGTCCAAAAAGGTATGGGTTATCAACAACCCCGTATCGGCCATATAGCATTTTTGCGTTGCGTGGTCTGCACTCAGAGCAAGTCCGATGTTAGGGTCGGTTGCGTTAAAACAAGTGTTGACTATCATGGCTTCGTTCAGCCAAACAAAGGAATCCTCATAGCTCCTGAAACGTGCCTGTTTCGAGATAGATGAGAGCCGATATTTTTTCTCGGCCTTTGAGAGCTGACCCGGTATTTCGTCAAATATCGCAAAAACCTTGTCTTCATACCCTTCGGCGAACTTGGAAACATCATTACGATAGAGCGACAGTATCCGCCGCTTGACAATATCTACCGACTCAAAATCCTTTGTTTTGATATATTCAAGCACCGCCTGCGGCATTCCGCCTACAAGGATGTATTGACGAAAATCATTCATTATTTTTCTGTGAAGAGCCTGTCCTAACGGGGTTTTGCTTTTAAAGCACTGCTTGATGAGAGGGGTAGTTGCATGATCGCCCAACGCCCACAAGAACTCCTCAAAGTCAAGGGCAAACATTTCGATATGCTCCTCCTCTGAGGGAATAATTATATCCTGGACATTCTTCTTGAGCCTTATCAAAGAACCCGTTTCGATATAGTCGTATCTGCCGTCGGCAACAAGGTATTTGATAAGCTGACGCGCATAAGGAAACTGCTGCACCTCGTCAAACACAATAACAGATTCTCTTTTATAGAGAGTTTTTGAATAAAAGGCCGACAGCTTAGCGAAAAACAGGTCAAGGTTGGAACTGTCGTTTTTAAACAGATCCAAAACGTCATTGGGTGCTTTACCAAAATCAATAATGATATGGCTTTTATACTCGCTTTCAGCAAACTGTTCGCAAACAAAGCTCTTGCCAACCCGCCTTGCACCGTCTATCATTAACGCTGTCTCGCCGTTGCTCCTCTTTTTCCACGCCAGCAAATCGTTATATATCTTTCTTTTCAGCCTATACATGCGATATTCCTCCCGCCTTTAATATGCCCTATAATTCACAATATAACACACCGATCACGAAAAGTCAAGTATAAAACGGCTGAAATTGCACGAAAAGACATGGATAATATCTTGGGTTTTGCACGAAAAGACAGGGAAAAACACCCGCCGCTGCGGCGGCACCCCTCCCCCGCAGGGAATGGGGCTTGCATCATTTTATTTTCAATTCACCCCTCGGGACGGGCGGGCGA
>WRME01000007.1 GCA_009777275.1 Oscillospiraceae bacterium | reverse complement strand
GGGTGCGGGTTTTGCGGGAGACACGTTGCACAGTATCTCCCGCTCTTCCCAAAACCACATTATCTCATCTACTCGTAACACGCATATCAGATTATGACCTATAGCAACAACGAATAGCGGATGGTGAATTGGTGATGTCGGTGTTGTGTCGTTCTTCGCTTAGTGCGAATCATCTAATTTGTCAGTGGTTGTTATTAAATTTATCTAAGCAGTGATAATACTCCTTGCGGTAACTGCATAGCCTGTGCTAACATCGCTTGTGCCGCCTGAATCAGGATGTTATTCTTGGTGAATGCCATCATTTCCTTAGCCATGTCAGCGTCACGGATGCGGCTTTCAGCGGCTGTCAGGTTCTCGACAGTTACGCCGAGGTTGTTGATGGTATGCTCAAGCCTGTTCTGCAATGCACCGAGGTTAGCGCGCTGTTCTGAAACAAGGTTGATAGCGGCCTTGATAGTACCGGGGGCGCCGTGTTCTTCCTTGGTTCCGACTGCCTGCTGCGCTCCTGCCAGTGTACCGATGTCAAGATGCTCGATTCCGAGACCCTTGGTACTCATGTCATTTACGCCGACGGTGATGATGTTATAGTCATCGGTGGTGTCGCCGATTTGGAGCTGAAGTCCGCCGCCCAGAGTGTTGAATACTGCCTTTGTATCTGCTCCTGCCATTGTCAGCTTAACCAGTGCGTCTTTGCCGCCTTCGAGCAGGTTGAGATCCTTGTTGATTACGCCTGCTTTGAGGGCTGCGGTTCTTTCGGCATCTGTTCCGGCACCTTCTTTGATTCCGGCGCGGAGGTTAGCATTGTCCTTTGTCTCACGAATGTCGAGGAATCCTGCAGCTACCTTGGGTTCGTGTGCATCGGTGTCACTGCTTGCTACGAATGCCTCAAGTCCTGTTATGTCTCTGTTATCTGTGATAACCTGAGCAATCTTGGTCAGAGCATCCTGCAATCCTGTGACTCCGGTAAGGTCGATCTCTGTGGCGGTGGGGGTAGCGCCCTCAAGTCTTGCTTTTGCCGCATCGGAGAGTTCGTACTTACTGTCGGTTATGATAAACTGATGTCCGTTGAGCTCGATAGCTCCGCCGATAAGGTCGGCTACGGTCAGTCCCTCTCTGGTAAAGTCGAGCATTGCGTTGGCAACCTCTACGCCCTTGTCGCCAGCCAAACGTCCATCGGTCGGGGTTCCTGCGTTTCCGAGAAGTTTTACTTCATCCTGGAATGCTGCATCGCCGGGTGTGAATGTCAAACCTGCTTCAGCGTTCTTAACAGCGGTAGCGTTTGCGGTGAGGAAATCGGAGGCGCCAGCGTTAAAGCTAATGCTGAATGCGTCACGATTTACGGCATAGTCGGTTTGATCTGTTTTGGCCTCTATAGTAAGGGTGTTGCCTGAGAAAGCTATTTCGTACATATCTGTCAATACAGGCTCGGTTGCCATAGGATCGCCGTTTTCGTCAACAAAACTCAGTGACCATCCTGCTACCTTTACGCCGTTGAATATATCTTCCAGATTCTTGCCCGTGAGATTTCCCTGAGCGCCGTCTGCTTTGCTATCAAAGGTCAACACTGCACTGAAGTTGCCGTCAGGAGATCCAAAATCGAATACCAGCTTGCCGTCTTCAAATGCCGGAACCGGAGGGGTTGTGTCAACAGCCGTTGTCTCGGTGGCTATTAAAGCAGTTTTAGTTCCGCTAACTTGTATATTGGTGTCTTCGAGACCCTTGTTGATAGCCGCCCGTAAAGCATCGGCATCTGTTCCGGCAATAAGGCTCTCTAAAATTTCTACTACATCATCATCGAGCGGTGTTGTGGACAAAGATGTTACTACATTAAATGTAATTCCACCGATCTCGAACGATTTACCATTGTCAAGGCTTGAAATATCGAATCCGTCTTCGGGATTTTGGTTTGTAGTATCAACAGCGACTGCATCACCGCCAATCTCAACTGCTTGCTTTGTTTCGGTTATGTCATACTCAGCTGCTTTTACGGTTATAACTCCGGTCGTATCATCGATCTCTACTCTAGAGCCTACTCCTGCTTTTTCAAGTTCATCGTTGATAGCGTCTGCCCATGCTCCTGCGTTAGTGCCATCAGAAACAACACCTAATACATCTATAGCGAGTTGTATAGTGCCGGGTGTAGGAGAGCCAGCAGTAGCTGCGACTTCAAATTCTACACCTGCAATTGTGAATTTCTGTCCATTTGCAATGGATGCGAATTTAGCATCGACTTGTTCTTTACCAGCTGTGGTAGCTGCTCCGGGGTCAACTTGAGAAGTTAAAACAGTTCCGGAAGTCTCGCCAGCCGCTGCATTGGGTCCCGAGTCAGTAGCCGCAGCTCCAACAAGTCCTCCGTCTTTAGCTGTAGCGACAATATTACCAGAATCAACCGAATAAACGTATTCTTGAGTATCATCAGCGTTTAGTATATCAACCACTTGATTAGCTAAACCAGTAGCAGTTCCTGTATAACCTTGGATAGTCATTGGATCTCCGCCATCTTGACCGGGATCGTCAAACGTGATTGTTGTTCCGTTGATTTCAAGTGTTTCTGTTGTTGGACCACCGTCACCCTCAACTAAGCCATTAATAGTGGTCGCAAGTCCTGTATAGGTATACACAGCTTTAACTGCGTCTTCAAATCCGCCGAAATCATTTAAGTTATAGACTTCAAATTCAGTGTTAGGTGTATATGTTCCTGCTTCAAGCGACATATCCGAGAAGTAGAATCTACTTATAGCATCCTGTGCTACCTGAGCATCTTGGATGTAACCGATTCCGGATTCAAGAACGCCCTCAGATGCAACTCCGCTTGTTCCGTTAGGCATAAGATTAACACCGGCTTTGCTGAGAAGATCGGTGCCGACATACCGTGTAGCAAGGTTGCCGTCAAGCAGATTCTTGCCGTTAAAGTTGGTCGATTGAGCTATTCTGTCTATTTCGCCTTTAAGCTGTTGAAATTCGCTGTTAAGAGCCGCGCGGTCAACGTCGTCGTCATAGAGACCGTGTGCCGATTGGGTAGCAAGGTCAACCATACGGTTGAGCATAGCGTGTACTTCTGTCAAAGCGCCCTCTGCTGTTTGGATAAGGGAGATACCGTCCATAGCGTTCTTTTGTGCTGTTTCGAGACCGCGAATCTGCGCCCTCATTTTCTCTGAAATAGCAAGACCTGCGGCATCGTCAGCCGCTCTGTTGATGCGTAATCCCGATGAGAGCTTTTCGAGGCTGCTGGCCAGCGCTCTGTTATTCGAGATAAGATTGCGATACGCATTAATCGCCGGTACGTTAGTGTTGATAATCATGGTTATAACTCCTTTTAATTTTTTAGAGGAAATCCTTTTCCTCATTGTTTTGTAAATGTGGTTTATATTAATTCCTCGGGCCGCCGTGTGCACCCACCGTTTTTACGGTGCGGAGACCCGGGGAAACAATACCGATTGTGACTGTGATTTTTGCCGTTCAAATTATTTATCGTCCGCAAGATAAAGAAACTTAATAGTGGGAGATAAAAAAATTTGTAGAAAAATAAAAACACCCGCTGCTCCCTCTCAGTCGGCGTTGCCGCAATAGGACGGTACGCACGGGGGTGCGTACCCTACCCGCCCTCTCAGTCGGCGTTGCCGCCGACAGCTCTCCCAAAGGGAGAGCCAAGGTGACACACGGGGTTTGCGGTAATCACGGGAAAAACACCCGCCCTTGCGAGGGCACCCTCTTTACGAAAGAGGGCAGGGGATTACACAACAATATTTCTACATTATACATTATTCAGGAGGTATTTGCGTGAAAAAACTCATAGCAATACCTATTGCAGTGGTATTAGTATATGCGTTTGGTGATTGTAGGAAGGTAGGATTAATATGAGCATTTTGGGAATGTTCTTTTTCGCAGCATTAATTTTAATTTTTGTATTAGTATTTACAAATAAACTGAAGACAGGAATATTGTTATTCGTTTTATATTTGATACTATTTCCTTTTACGATTCTTTATTTGTCACGAATTTTTGCAATCATATTTAATGATATAATAGGGTTATTAGTTTTTTATTCATTGATATGTTCTCCTTTTATCTTTGGGATTGGTTTGAGGATATTAAATATGCTCAAAGACCGTAAAGACCCCGTAATAAAAATTTTAAAATCAAAACAACTAAAACTAATTTTTTGCTCTGTTCTGCTTTTAGTTTTAATTCAAATTGAATTTTTTAGCGGTATTGAGACATTTCAAGATAAAAAGAGTTATTTTAAAATAAGAAGCGAGATTGGAATTGGGCATTGGTTACCATATAGTCTACACGCAGAGGTGCATTATAATAGCGGAAATGTAATAGCAACATACTGGGGCGAATCACATCCTACTCCGGAGTGGCGGTGTCATATTTACCTTTATAACGGAGAACTGTATTGGCGGCCAATTCCAAGATACTTTATTAACTTTTTTGAATCTGATGACGAATCACCATATCCGCCTTCAGAGTGGTGGGAAAGATGGGGAATAAGGGGGAGCTATACATGATTTTAGAATTTCAAGCCCCTGCCCTCTTTCGTAAAGAGGGTGCCGCCGCAGCGGCGGGTGTTTTTCCCCGTGGTTATCACAGATTGCAACTGTTATTTATGATATAATATATAGAACAAAAGCGAGATGATTGCATGAAAAAACTGCTTATACTATCCATCCTTATGATATTTCTGATTGGCGGCTCTATGGTTGCCTCTTGGATGATAAACCATAGCAGGGGTTTCCCACCCGATAAAATGAGTATCAGCACTGATTCGATGACAAGATCAAGCAGCACATCAAGAATTATAGATTCCGATCCGCTTGGATCGTGGTGGAATCCGCTAAGATTTGATTCGCTGCAAGAATATTCTGAATGGGCAGAAAACACAGATTGGAGCAAAACTGATTATTCGTATGAAATGATTACATTAGACCGATTTTATCTTATTCCGGAAATACCGGAATCGTGGGAATTTGATAGAATACATATAAGAAACAGTGTCTTAAATCTCTATTTTAAAGATACAAACAATAATAAATATACATTTGGTTACGGTTTTATAAAAAGAGATGAAGAAGATATATTGAATGGGTTTAATAATGCTAACTTTACAACTACAATTAACGGAATTAAATATATAATAATTCAATATCAAAATGCGACAGAAGGATACATTGATGAATGGAGCATCAGAACAAACTTTGGTGAATATTGGTACAAATTTGATTTTTCAGGATCCCTTATCGAAAATGGTGATGTTATAGGTGCGGCAGAAAAACTTGTCCGTGCAGTGCCAATAAAACGCATCGATCTGCCTCCGTTGGAATAATGACCGAAAATGCACAGTTAAACGACCTAAGCAAACCGGACGGCATATGCCGTCCGGTGTTTGTGTGGTGTTATGGGAGCAGGGATTCGATCTCTTCGGGGGTGAGGTTGGTGGCTGTTGCGATTTCGTTGATAGGTCTGTTAAATTGCAGGAGTTTTTTCGCAACATCAAACATGCCTCTCCGCATACCTTGTTGTATTCCCTGCTGCAAACCCTCATTCCGAGCGGTCTCCTCTTTCCCTTTCGTTATCGAATAAATATCCCTTTCCATCTTTATACGGGATTCATATAACATTCTTGTCCGCTCGTCTGCGGAAAGCTCTTTCAGCCGTATTACGGCGTTGCTGACCTGCGTGTTCGCTACTGCAGCCATGTCCAAATCCTCCTCATTCTTTGCATCGAGAAACTTCATCCAGTCCCAGAGCGGCGTGCCATCGGAATCGCCGGGGATTTCTCTAAATCTGTATTCCTACAGGGAAAAACACCCGCCGCTGCGGCGGCACCCTCTTTACGAAAGAGGGCTTGGGGATTACAGTAGGGTACGCACCCCCGTGCGTACCGTCCTTGGTCATAAACAGGGCGTTTTCGTATCCACGGTATGCACGGGGGTGCATACCCTACAGGGCTTGAAATTATAATTGTTCATCGTTAATCGTACATTGTTCATTGTTCAAGCCCTCTCTCTTTCTCTCTAAACCCATTATACCACACCCACATACAAATTTCAACTGTTATTTGCGGTGTGATAAAAATCACAGCCTATAGCGATTTATACATCTTGATATATTCGGTTGCCGATGTGTTCCAGCTATAGTCGCACTCCATAGCGTAGCGGACGAGTTTTTTCCAGTTTTCTTTATCGTTGTAGATGGCCTTAGCTCTGTGGAGAGCGTTCATCATCTCTTCGGGGGTATAGCTCTGGAATGTTAGTCCGTTGCCCTGCCCCTTGCTGCAATCGAAGACAGAATCGGCTAATCCGCCTGTCTCCCGCACAACAGGGATGGTTCCGTATCTCAGCGAAATCATCTGAGCAAGTCCGCAGGGTTCACTCTTAGACGGCATGAGGAATATGTCGGCTCCGGCATATATTTTTTTGGCAGCGGCAGGTATAAATCCTATGGTTGCCGCAACGCTGAAGGGATACCGCAGAGCCATGTCCGCAAAGAAATGCTCATATTCGCTGTCCCCTGTTCCGAGTATTATTACCTTGAACCCTTCGGCGATTATCTGGTCAAATGCGCTGCGGACAAGGTCGATACCCTTGTGTGATACAAGCCTGCTGACTATGCCGACAACAGGAGCTCCTGCGTTGCTGTCGAGACCGAAATCCTTCAGCAGCGCTTTTTTACATTCGCTCTTGCCGCTGAAATCCTCCGATGTGAAATTAACGGCAATGTCCTTATCCTTGGCGGGGTTGTATTCCTGATAATCAATGCCGTTTAAGATTCCGGCAAGTTTGTATTGGTTATCCAGCAGGAATCTGTCCAGACTGTGCGAAAACCACGGGGTGCAGATTTCTTTTGCATATGTCGGGCTGACGGTGGTTATCATATCGCAGCACTGCATTGCGCCCTTGACAAAGTTTACGCAGAGATTATAGTCGAGAATGTTGTGGTTTTCCCGATTTATTCCCACAACCTCGTCCAAAACAGCGTATCCGTATTGACCCTGATACTGCAGATTATGGACGGTGAAAACAGTTTTTATATTGCTGAAAATCTCTTCATGCCTATAAAAACAGTTTAGAAACACGGGGGTTAGCGCAGTCTGCCAATCGTTGCAGTGGATCACATCGGGAGTCCAGTTTGTGTGCCGTATCATCTCGATAACCGCTCTCGAAAAGAATGAGAATCTCTCGGCATCGTCATAATACCCGTATAATGAATCACGCTTAAAGTAATACTCGTTGTCGATAAAATAGTATATAACATTATCCATGTTTATCGAAAACAGACCGCAGTATTGATTACGCCATGCCACCGGAACATCAAAGTTTGTTATATACTTCATCCTGTTCCTTATTTCCTCAGAAATCCCCGCATATAGCGGCATTACTACCCTACAGGCTATCCGCCTGCTTTTCAGCGCTTTGGGCAGCGACCCCGCAACATCGGCCAATCCTCCCGACGCCGCAAACGGCCTCGCCTCGCTGGTTGCATATAAAATCTTCATGGGAATACCTCCTTGTTTTGTTATTGGTTTTGTATATATATCTCGCCTAAGATACCGTAAATGTACTCGCCTCAATATTACTTGCTCCTCCCGGCCCTACCGCTTGAATTTCAAGCCTGTATTGACCCGCTGCTAATCCCCATAAAGCAAAATTCCAACCATTAGAGCTACTGGCAAGATAACCTTGCTCAAGCACCGAATTATTTGAAACTCTTCTGACAGTATAGTATAATCCTGTACCCGTGGACGTGACCATAATTTGAGGTCCTGCCGGGTTAGGAATCGTCTGCATATACGCTCGTACTCCAGATGTGCCTATTGTAAATGTCTGTATTTCGCAGTTGCTTTCTCCTCCCGATCCTACCGCTTGAATTTCAAGCCTGTACTGACCTGCCGCTAATCCCCATAAAGCAAAATTCCAACTGTTAGAGCTACTGGCAAGATAACCCTGCACAATCACTGAATTATTCGAAACTCTTCTAACGGTATAGTATAGTCCTGTGCCGTTGGATGTAACTACAATCCTTGGTCCGTTTGGGTTAGGAGTTGTCTGCATATATGCTCTCGTACCAGACGGCGGCGGTGGTGGGGTGGTGCTTGTGTATGTAGTTGCGCCTTGGAGGTAGAGAGGTTGCATAGGGTTGACATGGGAGTTTGCACTTGCACTTGTCCATACCTCAAAATGCAGGTGAACAGGAGTATTTGGAGTAGGAGTATTGCCAACTTTTCCAACTATATGTCCTCTGTTTACAGTTTGACCAACGGAGACTTGAAGATTACTTTGCATATGTGCATATAAAGTTCTTAATCCTCCTCCGTGGTGAATGAGAACATAATACCCCCATGAGCTTGCGTGATTATGATATTCAGCCTTTTCTACAGTTCCGCCTAATACCGCTCTAACATTAGATCCGTTGAGTATAGGTATTGTGGGATAATGTGTTCCGCCATATGCGATGTCAACACCTCTGTGGTTTGAATGGTAATATTGACTAATGTTTCCGCCCATTTGTGGTGACAATACAATATTGTCAACGGGCAAACAAAATCCCAAACCGCTCCGTCCTATAACATCATATGGCTCTAATAATTCAGCTACCTTATATTCGCCTTGCAAATCATCTTTATAATAAATCTGCACTATCATGCCTTTTTGTATTTCTCCGTCTGTTGCTTTCTTGCCTTTATCGAGAACAATCGCAGAATGATAATCGGACGAAAGCGAAACCATTTCTATAATTGCTTCGATTTTACTTCCCTCGTAAATTTCATTTATGGTCATAGTCTTGCTGTCAAAACCATATACAACTTCATGTAAATGTTTTTGTTCATCTTTTACAGCTGCCGATTTTCTTTCGTAATCCATGTTAGGATCAGAATAAACTGCACTTGTGTAAGTAAACGAAAATAACAATACCACCATAATAAACAACGATATAACTTTAAATTTCATAATCTTAACCCTCTTTCTTTTTTATAATTTGTAATTAAATCAAAAAATTATGTTGTTCCATGTTTCACACCAAATCCTGATTTATAAAGCACCTCTGTCGAAATCATTCTGCGTGTGTTATCGTCATTCATTTCGAAAGTGTATTTCATCGTCCTCGCAACAACCAACTGTGCTGCATCAGCATAATAATCTATAACGACAGTATATTGCTTGTTTTTGTCGTCATATTCTTTGCTGACGGGTCTGCTGATTATCCAATCACCGCCATGTCCTCCGCAAGCAATATGGTCTTCGTTTTCTATATGGAAATTCGCACTGTCGAAATTGAAATACTCAGAGTTTTTATAATCAATTTCAGCTGTTATACCTGCGGTTTTATGCATATATTCTTTTAGCTCGTTTACGCTTATGGGTTCTTTTCTTTCAGGTGTCGTTAAATCATAAAAATGTAATATTCTGTGAACTAACCCGTAAAATCCATCTGTAGTTTTTTGTTCTGCTAAAATTTCATTGAAGTCGTTAGCTGTTTTAAATATTCCAAATTGTGTAGAAAAGCGATAACAGAAATTATAATCTCTATCTTCATAAAAATTGAAATTAAAATTTTCTTCATCAGATGGTCTGAAAAGCGAGACAGGAAATAAATTATCGATAACCAAATCCCAATAACTTTCGCCAACAGGAAAATATTCACTGCTACTCTTGGAAATATTAAGTTTTACCTTAAAAGTACCAGTTCTTTGGAAAACATCATCATCAAACAATGACTCCACGATTTCATAGCTATCAAGATCCATACGCTCAATAAATCTGTACGCTTCGGCATCGGTAGCTTCCGCAAATGCAGCTACTTTCTTATAATTCTTCTCTTTTATATTAGTCAGAAAAAAATCGGCTGTGTTTAAGGCGGTATGCTCAAAATCAGGATCAAATGTAGGTCTATTCACTTCCCCGATTCTATAAGGGTCGTCATCCTCACTCCATCCCTCACTCACACTCACACTCCCGCTGCCGCTCGTGTCCCTGCTCCCATCCTCGCTCGCATGGGTACCCATGCCTGCTTTACCGCAGGCGGATAGCATGGAGAGGGAGAGGATGGCTGTTAATATTAACGCTGTTAGTTTGTTCATAGTGGTTAGCTCCTTTATATTGTTTATGTATTTTATATATCCCGCTTTAATATATCCGTAAATAGAATACGGCCGTGCTCGGACGATACACTCCTATCTTATCTTTACCATTACCGTTCCAGTCTCCGGTTATAGGTTTGTCGCCGATGTTGCCGTATGGGATTTCTTGTGTAGTTGTTCCTGTCCGTAAAAAGAATTTGGCCATACTCGGTCTGTACACACCAACCTTATCTACGCCATTACCGTTCCAATCTCCGATTATGGGTACGTCTCCGATGTTGCCGTATGGGATTTCTTGTGTAGTTGTTCCTATCCGCAAATAGAATCGGGCTGTACTTGGTCTGTACACGCCGACCTTATCTATGCCATTGCCGTTCCAATCTCCGATGATAGGTATGTCGCCGCCATCACCACAACGGACTTCCTGCGTGGTTGTTCCTATCCGCAAATAGAACATGGCTGTACTTGGACGATACACGCCTATCTTATCTACGCCGTTACCGTTCCAATCACCGATTATGGGTACGTCTCCTATATTACCAAAATAGATTTCCTGTGTAGTTGTTCCTGTCCGCAAAAAGAATTTGGCAATACTCGGACGATACACCCCTATGTCATCTTTACCATCACCGTTCCAATCTCCGATTATGGGTATATCGCCGATATTACCGTATGGGATTTCCTGTGTGGTGTATGACGGCGGCGGCGGCGGGTTGCCTGTGTATGTAGTTGCGCCTTGGAGTTCGTTTATAGGATTTACAGGATTGCCGTTAATCCGAACTTCAAAATGCAGATGCACTACACCTGGGGTTCCTGTATCTCCAACATTTCCTATTATCTCGCCTTTAGCGACTTGTTTGTTAGAAGAAAAATTAAAATTGTGCATATGAGCATATAGAGTTTGTAGTGTTTGCCCGTTTACAACTCCATGATCTATCACTATGTAGTTCCCTCGTGCTGCAACTACTCCAAACCCGTTTATTCTCGCCAAACCTCCCAAAGTAGCTCTTAGCGGAGTTAAAACCCTTGGGTTCTGTCGATATAAATCCCCCATCTTTACCGCTACTCCATTTTTAACGAATCGGGTAACATCGATTCCGTTATGATCCGGTCTGCTCGGCGGACGAAAGCCCCAACTTAAACATCCGTGCGGCACTCCACCCGGTTGATCAGCACTATTAAATAAAAGATTCATGTTGTCAATAGGCAGATTAAATCCCCATACATTAGTGTTTCTATTTTGAGGATCTTCAATAACCTTATTATCTTGTTTTTGAGAATTTGATCTTATTAATAAATCCGTATCAATTAACCCAACAACATTATAGCTGCCATATAATACATCATCATGTAAAATTTCAACAATCATACCCTCTTGCATAAGACCATCCGTAATTTTTACACCGTTAAGATAAACGACTGCACTATGATTTTCGTAAAAATCATTTAGAAATGTCTCGACTGTAACAGTATTAAAAAATTCTGAAACTGTCATTTTTTCATCATCGAAGTTGTACCAAGGGCTGTGATTACATTCTTCATCAGGTTTACATATAATCTCATTCTCAGTATCAAAATCAACCTCAGATTTGTCATAAATGTTTTTTGATAACTCTGTCCCGCTAACTGTGGTTACGTTTAATAACGGCTGAACCATTAGCATTAAGGTAAATAATGCTATAATTGATAATGTTTTACGTTTCATATTTTTCAATCTCCTTAAATTTTAATTTTTTATCTCTGTTTTAGTTAGTTCTTACAAAAACTCGGCAAAATCGTCATAAAAATGGATGTTTACAAAGGAATCCGGGGTAATGACATCATCGCTTTCCGTATAGATAAAGATGATCATTTCGTTATATCTAAAGGATGCTGTATATAGTCCGAGCGCCTCTTTTGTGTCACGATTATGAATGTGTTCGACATCAAATGCGTTTTCAATCTCGTTAGAGTTTGAATTTTCATTTACCCGTGAAAACAAAATTTTAACAGAAGTTTCAATAAGACGGCAACCAATTTCCGGATACACAATTCCATCATCATTATATGAATCATGTCCCCAAGCATACTGTATTTGGTCGTTGCTTTCGGAAACAAAATGTTTTCCGCCGGAATACCGAACACCACTATATTCTGTCAGCTTTCCTCTCTTTTCCTCAATCTCCGAAAACGTCAACCCAAAATCCGCAAGCAAATCCTCGTTGAGTTTCAAGTCGGTCGTAGATTCCCCCTCACTCACACTCCCGCTGCCGCTCGTGTCCCTGCTCCCATCCTCACTCGCATCGGTACCCGTGCCTGCCTTACCGCAGGCGGATAGCATGGAGAGGGATAATACCACCATAATAAACAATGATATAACTTTGAATTTCATAACCTTAACCCTCTTTCTTTTCTTTGTTTTAGATTAAATATCGCCTTGGAACATCTATTCAAATAAAAACGACAATACAGCTTACTGTGTGATCTTTGTCAGGGTTGTCGCTGAAATAATCTTTATGTTTTGCTGAATAACTTCGTAATATTGTCATTCCCTCTTTTAGTAATCCATCCGAAACAACCTGACCGTTATCTAAGATTACACATTCATACATACTGTGTCTTTCTCCATTAGAATCCGTAAATGTATCGAATTCATGCAAAAAATCAAGTGCTTCTTGTACCGTTGTCCCCTCCTCGACAAAAGCAGCTGGAATACCATCAATTCTACCTTCTTTATATTCGTAACCGATGCTTAATAAAACTGTCATTTTTCCAAAATGACGTGGTATCATTGGACCTGCAATTGTGTATTCACCATAGAGTTCAATATCATCCCCTTTTTCATGGTAAACTTTGACTCTCATTCCCTCTTCTATATAACCCTTTGTTATGCGGTTTCCGTTCATATAAACTTCTGCATAATGATATGTTTCAAGATTCCCATTAACTGTGGCGAAACAAATCATTGCTATGAAATGGTTAATAGGTGTATATTCATCAACATTAGAATACACCATATTTTCATTATCTATAGCATATGCAACACCGTGTCCGCACTCCTCCATATCAGGATTCTTCCCCGGCCCTTTCCATCCCTCACTCACACTCCCGCTGCCGCTCGTGTCCCTGCCCCCATCCTCACTCGCATGGGTACCCATGCCTGCCTTACCGCAGGCGGATAGCATGGAGAGAGATAGGATGGATGTTAATAATAGCGCTGTTAGTTTGTTCATAGTGGTTAGCTCCTTTGTGTTTGTTTATGTATTTTCTATAATCCCATTTAATATATCCGTAAATAGAATACGGCCGTGCTTGGTCGATACACTCCTATCTTATCTTTACCATTACCGTTCCAGTCTCCAGTTATAGGTTTGTCGCCAATATTGCCGTATGGGATTTCTTGTGTAGTTGTTCCTGTCCGTAAAAAGAATTTGGCCATACTCGGACGATACACCCCTATGTCATCTTTACCATCGCCGTTCCAGTCTCCAGTTATAGGTTTGTCGCCAATATTGCCGTATGGGATTTCTTGTGTAGTTGTTCCTGTCCGTAAAAAGAATTTGGCCATACTCGGTCTGTACACACCAACCTTATCTACGCCGTTACCGTTCCAATCTCCGATTATGGGTACGTCTCCGATGTTGCCGTATGGGATTTCTTGTGTAGTTGTCCCTATCCGCAAATAGAATCGGGCCGTACTTGGACGATACACACCAACCTTATCTATGCCATTGCCATTCCAATCTCCGATGATAGGTATGTCGCCGCCATCACCACAACGGACTTCCTGCGTAGTTGTTCCTATCCGCAAATAGAACATGGCTGTACTTGGACGATACACGCCTATCTTATCTATTCCGTTACCGTTCCAATCACCGATTATGGGTACGTCTCCTATATTACCAAAATAGATTTCCTGTGTAGTTGTTCCTGTCCGTAAAAAGAATTTGGCCATACTCGGACGATACACCCCTATGTCATCTTTACCATCGCCGTTCCAGTCACCAATGATAGGTATATCGCCGATGTTGCCGTATGGGATTTCCTGTGTGGTGTATGACGGCGGCGGCGGTGGGGTGGTGCCTGCTCCTTGGAGATAGGGCAGGGGGTCGACAGCTCTCCAATTCCACATATTCACACCTGAAACTTGCTCACGAACCTCAAAATGCAGGTGGATAGCAGTATTGGGAAGAGGAGTATTGCCAACTTTTCCAATCATATGCCCTTGGGGTATGCTGTTACCTGCACTGACTGTCATAGAACCATTTTGTAAATGAGCATATCGTGTTTGTAATCCATTTGGGTGGGTGATAAGGATCACATTGCCATATGTACTCATTACTCCTGCGAAATTAACACTTCCGCCCAACACCGCTCGTACAGGTGCTCCATTAAAAGATGCAAGTGTAGGATAATGGGTTCCTCCAAACACAATGTCAAGACCCGCATGATTAGGACCAAAGCGTGTAGTTAGATTTCCTGCCGTTTGTGTTGCTAACACAATATTATCGACAGGCAAAACAAATTCGGAACTTCTTGGATTGCTATTCTCTCGATTTTCATCAAAGACTATTTCAAGTTTGTGAACCACATCAATTTTATATTCGCCTTGTGGTTTTCCGTCCATGAAAATGCGAACCAACATTCCTTCACGCAGACAGCCTTCTGTGACGGGTTTTCCATCGAAAATCACCTCAACATCAAGTGTTCCTCTGTCAAATTCTTCATACATAAATTCGACTGGAATATATTCATATAGCCCTGTAATCGTCATTTTTTCATCATCAAGACCAAACCATCCGTCATCAGGAATGATTTTTCCATCTATAAAATTCCCGCATTTTGACACTCTGTTATTTGTAACACTTTCTTCCGAACCAACTATTATGTTGTCGTTTGTTGTTTTACGATCCATGGCGATTGCGTTTTGTGTAAATAAAAACAAAACTACTACCATAGAAATTACCATTAACATTTTATTCTTTTTCATTTTAAAAACTCCTTTATATTTTTATGCTTTTTTATTCTATTAACCTCAAATAATAATAACCTTGTAACTTATGTCGTGTATTGATTCAGGGTTTACAGGAAATCCTTGATTTTTCTCGAAGTCTTTCAGATAAGCCTCTGAATAAACGGCTCTCACAATCATCCCTTCTTCTAAAACGCCATCGGTGACTACAACACCATTTTTTGTAACGGTATAATCAAAAGAGTGATGTTCGGCTCCTGTTTCGTCTGTCACAGGCGGGTATATCGAGTGTAATTCACTCATTATGTCTTTTATTTCCGTCCCTTTTTCTGCAAAGGCAACAGGGGAAAAGACTAAGGTGTCTTCAAATGTTATAGTTCTGCTTAAATATATTTTCGGTTTTTCTCCACTGCGAGGACTAAGCGTTCCAACAGTATATTCACCATAGAACAAACTTTCTCCCCAATAATTGTAATGATAAATACGGATCTTCATTCCCTCTTCAACATAACCGCTATTCACAACTTCGCCGTTTTTCAATAAAACAGCCTTATGCCAATAAAACTCATTAAAATGCTCAGGATGTTCGGTATAGTATTGAGCGCCGCCGGGATATAGCTCCCCTTGTTCAAGTTGTGATTCAAACATTTTAACAGGAAAAAATTCAGGAATTTGTTCCACAGTCATTGTTTCGTCATTAAACCCGCCTGGCGGAAGAATATGCACGCACTCCTCCATATCAGGATTCTTACCCGGTCCTTTCCATCCCTCACTCCCGCTGCCGCTCGTGTCCCTGCTCCCATCCTCACTCGCATCGGTACCCGTGCCTGCCTTACCGCAGGCGGATAGCATCGACAGCGATAGGATTATCGCCAATATTAACGCTGTTAGCTTGTTCATAGTGGTTAGCTCCTTTATGTTGTTTATGTATTTTCTATAATCCCATTTAATCAACAGGTTAATGTGTGAAATATGGAACAGCTGTATTTGGTACGGTATATAACGCTTCATTAAAAGTTCCGTTTGAATTTGCCGTATAGGTCAAGAAAGCGATATTTCCGCTGTTGTTCCATTTTACCACAAAATCATCCCTATTATCGTTATTAACCCTGCCTACAAAAAACTTTGCGGGCCATATATACGGATTATGATTGCGCGCACTGGATGTGTTTACTCCTGTACTGTAACTTCCGTCTGTGTTTGCTCTGTAAACAAGAAGTTGCCGCTTACCGCCGGATGACCAGTGTACAATCATATCATTACGCCCGTTTCCTGTAACATCGCCCATAAACACAGGATCGGATGCTATATAATCATTGGTACTCTGAATAGCGTAGATCGCCTCTGTAAATATTCCGTTTGAAGCTCCTCCGTATACTAAATTTGCCCGTTTCCCATTTGATTGTCGCCAATGAACGACAAAATCAGCCATATTATCGCTATTAACTCTCCCCACAAAAAATTGGCACGGATATGCTATTTGATCATGGTTGCGTGCGCTGTTTAAATTTCCTCCTACGTTATACGTTCCGTTTGCGTTGGCTGTATATGTAAGGAGCTGACGTTTGCCGCCGGATGACCAGTGTACAATATTCTCAACCCTGCCGTCTCCATTCATATCCGCAACAAAAACAGGGTCGTTGGCAATATAATCATTATTACTTTGAAGAGCATAAATCCCCTCTTGGAAGAGACCGCTTGTCGTACCCAAATACACCAAAATCGCTCGTTTTCCGTTTGATTGACGCCAATGCACGATAAAATCATCCCTATTATCGTTATTAACCCTGCCTACAAAAAACTTGCATGGGTAGGCAACCGGATCGTGATTGCGATCGCTGGCGAAATTTACACCCTCACTGAATGTGCCGTTTGTATTTCCTCTGTAAACAAGTAATTGCCGCTTGCCGCCGGATGACCAGTGTACGATCATATCAGCACGTCCGTTCCCTGTAACATCACCGACAAACACAGGATCGCCGTAAATAAAGTTTCGTGTGCTTGTAGATGTTATAGGTTCGCCGAAGGTTCCGTTTGATTGACCTAAATATACCGTGAAGGCTCGTTTGCCGCCATTGTTTCTTGACAAAATCATATCGGCACGCCCGTCCCCGTTGACATCCGCCATGAATGTATCAGGCTCGGTTGCCCTTTGCAGGGCTTTGTATGCGTTGAGCCGTCCTCCGGTAACACATAAACCTGATAGTCCTGCAACCTGATCAACTCCATACAATATGCAGTCCTTGATCTGTTGCGGAGTGAAATCAGGACGTATGCTTTTTATTAGAGCCGCAACCCCTGTAACCATTGGTGCTGCAAACGAAGTACCAGAATCAACCGTATACGAATTTCCAAGAAAAGTGCTACAGATAAGATCTCCCGGAGCGAATAAACTCACGCTTGAAGCACCCCAGTTAGAAGATTTTTCATCAGACCATCCGGTTGCTCTTATGTCATCGTGATTTGTAGCACCTACCGAGATTACATTGGTCAATGTGCGGGAAAGATCACTGGGGTAATAAGGGGTTATGTCGTTATTATGTCCATTATTACCAGCTGCACAGATAAACAATCCGGGATATGCGGCAATCGCTTGATTTCTTGCAGCATTAACTGCAGTTCCTACGCCACTATAATTTATAATAGGAACATTATTATTTATAGCCCATGTTATTGCCGCAATCTGATCGTCAGCAGAAAACCTACCGTTACTATTTATTATCTGTAGCGGAATCAATGATACATTCCAGCAAACCCCGGCAATTCCCATGCCATTGTTTCCGACAGCTCCTATAACACCTGCCACAAAAGTTCCATGTCCGGTAGGGTCATCGTTGGTTATGCTATTATTATTTACAAAATCCCATCCGGTAACCAAATTAGCGTTTAAATCCGGATGATTTGCGATGCCGGAATCGATAACGCCAACCCGCACGGCACGGGAGCCGATAGTAATATTCCAAGCGGATCGAATGTGCATACGAGCGGAACTAAAGTAATTCCATTGAAAAGGAAGAGCAGGATCATTGGACGGGGGATTAATTATTGTGTTGTTTGGATATTCATAATAATTCGGTCCTGCGTATTTAACACCCTCTATTTTTTCTAATTCCTTGATTACCGCCAAAACATTTTCTTTGCTATCTACAGGTAATTCTATTTTGAGGATTTGCCGGAAAACCTCAGGGTCTACCTCAAGCATCTCTTCGTTTAAATCATCATAGTCGATTCCGTCCCGGTGATCAGATTCTCTAACTCGCTCAAGCTCTCTAACCCGGTTTCTCGATTCGGCAACCTTTACCTCATGCGGTGTAATAACCGTTAGGTCAACAACTTCTTTTATCTCAATTTTTCCATTGCTGAAAAAGTTTGACCTATGCTGTTTGTTGATTCCTCCGACACTTTTGTCCATAATCACAAGCACACTGCTTCCGTCAAAATCCTGATCAATAGTTGCATTGCTGTAGATTTTCTCTTCAAATTCCATTTGGCTTATATCTTCTCTTCTCTCTTGATCAAACGCATTGGCGGTTGATCCTATAGATATAATCAGACAAAGGACAAGACAGATATACCTCCGATATTTTCTTACTGTTGCTTTCATTTCATAACACCCTTTCATTTAATCATTTCTCATTGTTTTGATAATACGCTATACTTCTTAAATCGTTTTTTGTCAAAATTCCCTGTTCATAAGCGGCCTCTAATCTATAAAAAACACCATCTTTCCATATTTTTATATGGTTACCATTGCCATAATAGAATCTTATATTAACGACAGATTCATGCCACAAATTAGCAGTATAATCATGGAAAACATCAGTTATCATCACGGCAACGGCATCGTTGTATGTGCCGTAATAGTGTATGATTTGCACGTTGTCGGTTGTTGCATCGGGGTAGCGATCTTGTAATTTGAGATTATCTAAGTGGGTTTGTTTGATGAGAGTTTCTGTTTCGGCACTCAGCACTTCGGGAGTTTTGGGCTGCGGGATGCTGATGCTGATTCCATCCGGTGACGCACATGCGGATAGCATCGACAGCGATAGGATGGCTATTAATATTATCGCTGTTAATTTGTTCATAGTGGTTAGCTCCTTTGTGTTTTATATCATCATATGTTCACAATATATCTATGGCGTTATACTCCCGATCCCTTTGATACATACACAGGATAGTCGGACGTGCCCATCATCGAGCGTTTGCTTGAGACCGAGACGTTTTTGTCGGATATGACATGACTGATAAGGCAGTCTTCGCCTATCTCGGTACCCTGCATAATGATAGAATCACGGATTGTGGCATTCTTGGCGACCCTCACACCTCTGAATAGGATAGAGTTTTCGACATTACCCTCGATAATACAACCCTCTGCAACCAAAGAGTTCTTGACCTTAGCCTCAAGACCGTATTTAACCGGAACGGCATCACGGACCTTTGTATAGATAGAGCGTTCCTTGTCGAAGAGACCGTTTCTGATCTTTGTGTCGAGCAGGCTCATGTTTGATGTGTAATAATTTTCCATAGAGTTTATAAAGAATATAAGCCCCTCGTATTTTATGGCGCGAATGTCGAGATCGGAGCATCTCTTTTGCAGGAGATCACGGGTTAATGAATACTGCCCCTTGCTTATCATCTCTGTAACAATGTCGAGTAAAAACTGCTTAGACATCACATATATGTTAGCGGAAATATTGACCTCGGCATTGGTTATCGGATCGCATATAACGCCGACAACCTTGTCGTTTGCATCTATTTCAAAGAGGGTAGAATCGTTACCCTTGTCGAGTTTCATCTTGCGATTGGCGTATACCGCCGTTATGTCCGCTCCTGTCGAGATATGTTTATCCATGATATGGCGGTAATCCATGTTGCAGATAACATTGCAGTCTGAGAGAATCACATAGTGGGCGTTGACCGTGCGAATATAGGGCAGCGCTCCCGCAAGTGCGTCTATCTTACCCTGATACAGCCCGTAACCACGCTGATTAAAGGGAGGCAGTATACTCAAGCCCCCGTTTTTGCGGGCGAGATCCCATTCACGTCCCGACCCTAAATGATCCATCAGCGACTGATAGTTTGACTTGGTTATAAGTCCCACGTCATACACACCCGAATTAACCAGGTTTGACAGGGGAAAGTCTATAAGACGATACCTGCCTCCGAAAGGAATGGACCCCATAGTCCTTTGTTTTGTCAGATCCTCGATCAATTCATCGTGCATATTAGAAAAAACGATCCCCATTAATTTTTTATCATTTTGTATCATAACAAAATCCTCCTCAAGATATTTTTATTTGATGGTCACAGCAGGCACAGAAGTGCCTACCGTCACTAAGGTTTTACAACAGAGTTTTTCGAGACAACGACCCCCGGTCCGACAACCGTAACGCCGCCCCATGTTTCATCATTCCCTCGTCCTAATATATTTTCGGGACGTTCGCCTATTTTCGCATAGGGTTCTACTACAGAGTTTTCACCCAGGATAGCATATTCGACAACGGCGCCTTTCTCGACCCTTGCGCCCGGCATTATGATAGAGGCGGTTACAACGGCGCCCTCTTCAATAATAACACCCGGAGATATTACAGAAAAGTCAATAGTTCCGTCTATTTCGCAGCCCTCTGATACCATAGAGTTCTCAACGGTAGCGTTTGACGACACAAAATGCGGCGGACTTTCGGGATTTCTTGCGTATATCTTCCAGTTTTGGTCATACATATCGAGAGGGACTTTGGGATCGAGCAGATCCATGTTAGCCTCCCAAAGGCTGTCGATAGTTCCGACGTCTTTCCAGTATCCCTCAAATCTGTAGGCGAACATTTTCTCGTCCAGCCCCAGCATCTTGGGTATTATATCAGACCCGAAATCCTTGGTTGATTTTGGGTCAGCCTCATCACGGATGAGGTATTCCCGCAGCTTGGACCATGTGAAGATATATATGCCCATAGACGCAAGATTGCTCTTGGGCTTTTTGGGTTTTTCGGCAAACTCTGTGATTCGGTCATCGCTGTCCACGCTCATAATGCCGAACCGTGATGCCTCGGCTATAGGAACCTCTCTCACAGCGATGGTTATATCGGCCTTCTTCTCTTGATGGAACTCCAGCATCCTGTCATAGTTCATTTTGTAGACATGGTCACCCGACAGTATCAGAACATACTCAGGGTCATATCTCTCGATAAAGTTAATGTTCTGATATATCGCATTGGCCGTTCCGGCATACCACTTTCCTCCCTTTGAGGACTGATACGGGGGCAGGACATGAACACCCCCATAAACACGGTCAAGATCCCACGGATGACCGTCGCCTATGTATTCGTTTAGAATCAGCGGCTGATACTGGGTCAGGATTCCGACGGTATCTATGCCGGAATTAACACAGTTAGAGAGCGGAAAGTCTATAATCCGATACTTACCCCCATAGGACACGGCGGGTTTCGCCATCTTTTCGGTAAGAGCATAGAGTCTGCTTCCTTGCCCTCCCGCCAACAACATTGCTACACATTTCTTTTTCATATACATAATATCAACCCTTTCTTGTTTTTTTCTTTTTCGTGCATTTTAGATATATCACCGACATAGGCGGTACCGCTATGTCTATAGACTGATTAAATCCGTGAGAGGGATTAAGCGCGGTTTTGTAGACCTCCATATACCCGGGACCCGTTCCGCCAAAGACTGCGTCATTAGAGTTGAGAACAACCTTGTAGATACCCTCACATGGAACCCCGAATCGGTATTTGTCACGCTCTACCGGAGAAAAGTTGCAGACAGCGATAATCTCATCGCCCTTTTTGTCAATACGCCTGAACATGATTATATTCTGGGTGTTGTCGTCACTTACTATCCACTTGAACCCGTCCCACGAGTCATCGTTTTCCCAGAATGGAGAATTGTCGAGATAAAAATGATTCAGATGTGCGGTATAGTCCTTGAATTTTGCATGGGCATCATAGTCTAAGAGCATCCAGTCGAGTTCTTTGCTATGATTCCATTCTGCAAACTGAGCAAATTCGTTGCCCATAAAATTCAGTTTTTTACCCGGATGGGCAATCATGTAACCTAGGAACACACGCATACCCGCAAACTTCATATCATATTCGCCCGGCATTTTGTTTATCAGCGAGCATTTGCCGTGTACAACCTCATCGTGGGATATAGGCAGTATATAGTTTTCGCTGAAGGCATAGAAGAAGGAGAAGGTCAGCTTGTTGTGATTACCTGAGCGGAAGAGAGGGTCGAGCGACAGATAGCCGATCATATCATTCATCCATCCCATGTTCCACTTATAATTGAACCCCAATCCTCCGACATCGGGCGGCTTAGAGACCAGCGGCCACGAGGTTGACTCCTCCGCTATCATCAACACATTCGGGAATCTGCAGAACAGGCTTGTGTTAAGACGGCGTAAAAAATCTATAGCCTCTATGTTTTCGTTGCCGCCGTATTTGTTGGGACGCCATTCCTTTCGGTCATAGTCGAGATAGAGCATAGAGGCAACGGCATCGACACGCAGACCGTCTATGTGGTAATGCTCTATCCAAAACATTGCGCTTGATATAAGAAAGCTTATTACCTCAGGTTTGCCGTAATCAAAAACCCGTGTACCCCAGTTGTGATGTTCCCTCTTTAACGGATCTGAGTATTCGTAGCAGCAGCTTCCGTCAAACTCGTACAATCCGTGGGCATCCTTGGGGAAGTGTGCAGGAACCCAGTCGAGAATTATACCGATCCCCTCAGCATGGAGCATATCTACAAACCTCTTAAACTCGTTCGGAGAGCCGTATCTCGATGTAGGAGCGAAAAACCCCGTTACCTGATACCCCCATGAGCCATCGTAAGGATACTCGGTTATAGGCATGATCTCGATATGGGTGTAACCCATTGTCTTGACATAGGGTATGATCTCTTCCGCAAACTTCACATAATCAAAGACAGATCCATCGGCATATCTTCTCCATGAACCCGGATGAACCTCATAGATGTTCATCGGGGATGAATAGAGGGGCTTTTTCTGCATCTCCCATTCCATGTCATTCCACACAAATTGGTCGGATATGTAGAATTTAGACGAATTTCCGGGAGGTGTTTCATAGTGCCGGGCATAGGGGTCGGATTTCAGGAGACGCCGTCCGTCACGGGTGATAATACAATATTTATAACAATCATAATTATTCACGCCGGGGACAATACATTCCCAAATTCCGCTTCCGATGTTTTTCATGGGATAGAGCCTGTCATCCCACCCGTTGAAATCACCGGTGACAGCGACAGAAACAGCCTCGGGCGCCCAGACCCTGAACAACGCCCTGCCGTCATCAAGACCGAATGAGCCGAAAAAGTTTTGAGCATCACAGCTCTCGCCTTTTTTAAAGGATATTATAAATTCCTTCAATTGCTTTTTAGTTAATAAATCCATAATCTCTTACCCTTTATTTATTTTATTGTTTTACAATACAATTTTACCAAATTAAAATGACAAAATCAATTAGTATTATGTGTAAAGTTTTCTATCTGTTTTTGTGCAATATGCACAATGATTCAAATTTGGGGCAAGAAATATTAATAAATAATCAACATACTATCCTGCCGTCTGATATAGTGATTATCCTGTCTGCTGCCGTTGCGGAGGCTATATCGTGGGTTATCAGTACGATGGTCTTGCCCTCGTTGCCCAGTTCCCGCAGTATTTCCATTATATCAGCGCTCGATTTAGAATCGAGACTGCCTGTCGGCTCGTCCGCCAATATCAGCTGCGGTTTTGAGGCTATGGCACGGGCAATGGCAACCCGCTGCTGCTGTCCGCCAGACATTTGTGAGGGGCAGTGCTTTATGCGGTTGATCAAACCCACCCGCAGCAATGCCTCGATGGATGCCGCCCGTCTCTCCTGCCTCGATACATCACGGTAGAGCAGGGGGAGTTCGACATTTTCAAGAGCATTCAGGCAGGGGATAAGATTAAAGCTCTGAAATATAAAGCCGATAACCTCGTTGCGGACACGGGACAGCCTCTTCTCCGACATGGATGATACATCCTGTCCGCAAAGATGATAACTCCCGCCATCCGGAACATCGAGACAGCCCAGCATATTCATCAGCGTGGATTTACCCGAGCCTGATGTCCCCATTATCGCAACAAACTCACCCTCCTCTATGGTTATATTAACACCATCGAGAGCCCGAACCTCATCATCGCCTGAGTTGTAGATTTTATACAAATCCTTTATTTCTATCATCTAACCATGAGCCTTTCTGAACATAGATATATTTAGTCTTGCACTATTTGTATAAAAAATTCAAAAACAAACACCCCCTTTGTAAAAAAGGGGGTGTTCGCATATGGTGATGTTAAGGACGGTACGCACGGGGGTGCGTACCCTACCGCATCCGTGATAACCACGGGCGGCAGGTTGCCGCCCCTACAGGGCGGGTGTTTTTCTATGTATACATCTTGACAAACGATATTTCTTTAAACCGCTTTCCGCATCTATAACACTTACAGTCTGTGTAAAAATATCCGTCGGTGTTTTTCTCGCATTTGACGGCGTATATACTCGATTGTATCCCGCAGCTGCATGAAAACACCTGACCTCGAACCTTTACCTTGACCTTGCGGCCATCGATTCCGGACATCTTTTTCCATCGTCTCTTGCCTTCGGTCAATTTAGGCATGAGAAATCCCGACATATTACCAAAATAGTTAGCATCGGCAGAATCCATAGAACCCCTCCAAACTCATGTTGTATATAATTATAACTATCTATAATTATTCTTGCAAGCGTCCGTGGGGGGTATCGGAAAAATAAATTATCGGGAGGAATATAATCCTCCTCACTCATCCCTTGTGATACTGCCTATACCGCTCCGTCTTGAATTGACCTCAGGGTTGCCTCTGTATATAATGCTTCCAACGCCCGATATAACTGCGTCTAATCTTTCCGAACAGCTTATCTCTACATTCCCCATGCCGGAAACCTCAATGACGGCGTTCTTGCTCTCAAGCCCGAAAGCGTTTATACTGCCTACGCCTGAGGATTCTATGGTGACATTCTCGGCGCTTCCCAGCAGGGTTATACTGCCGACACCCTCCGAATTTATCAGCAAATCCTTTGTATGCACACGGATGGTTCCGCTGCAAATCCCGCTGGCGTTAAGGATAAAACTGTCTGTATTCAGATTGTCGAATTTCTTTATATCCGCAACGCCCTTTAGATTCATCTCATCGAGATAAGGAGCAGAGAGATATATGATCGGCAGTTTGCCGGCCGAGGATAGCTTTCTGCTCGATTCGACAATCAAGACACCGTCTATGGTTTTTATATCGAGATACTGGGTCAGATTCTCGTGTATTTCTATTCTCAGCGACTCTGACTGCCTGTCGGTATAGTGCAGTTCCCCGGGTATGTTCAGGATCAGCTTTGTAAAGCTGTCACAGGCAAATTCTTTCGAGACTATATCACCCCTGCCCTGTATGGTGTTGATCTCGCCAAAGCTAACGGTAACACAGCCGGACATTGCCGCCATAAGCAGCATGGCCGCTAAGACTACAGTAAGTTTTCTAATCATAGGTTAGCCTTCCTTTCTATCAATCTGCTGCTCGCTAAAAACAGCAGTGTCGTTTTTGCCGCAATAACAATCGCATAGATCAACGAAGCTATGTTGAATCCAGGAATCAAGGTTACGTTGACGAACATAAATACATAACTCACATCTCCGAAAGGAATGAGCAGTATGTCGAGTATACCCAGCACCCATATTGATATGATAACTCCGATAAATGCAAGCAGCGGGCTTAGCCTTGAGCTGAAGAAGAGACTGTTTTTGAGCGATATTCCGAATACAACCAGCATGAGCAAAAAAGCGTATGCAAGCAATGTGAAGATTGTTATAAAAAACGACCAGAACAAAGCATCGCCTGCCTGTAGTGAATCAAAGACCAAGCCGAGGGTTTTCGTGAATGAAAGAGACTGGATAACCACGCCGAATATAGCTACAGATAGTGCTATGCAGTCCTGCACTATGATAGATACAACATTCGCCAGCAGTATCTTGCCGCTTTTGACAGGAGCAAGAGCATAGTTGTATCCGTGGGGCGTTCCGAAAATGCTTCTAAGGGTAAGGGCATCGGCTATGATGTTTATTATAAAAACCGCGCCTATAGCTATGCTTGAGAGGGTTATTCCCAATATCATAACCGGGCCGGGAGCTATGCCGGACAGGCTGAGTATGCTAAACACAAGGTTTATCCCAAGCATCACGGCAAACACCGACACTCTGAGCCTTCGATTCTGCAAAAATGCGTACTTAAATATAGATTTCATTTTCAAACACCTCCAAATATGTCTGTTCAACCGTTTTCCCCGTTTCTTCCCGCATTTTGTCACAATCGCCATGGGATATGATCCTACCCTGCGAAATAAAGTATACACTGTCGAAAATCCGCTCTATGTCCTTGACCAGATGGGTGGATATAACTATCGAGGAATCCTCCAGCTGCATGGACAATATCGCATCTATGATCTTGCTTTTACCCATGGGATCAATGCCGCCCAACGGTTCGTCAAGAAGATAGAGCTTTGTCTGTCTGCAAAAGGTCAGAGCCAGCGACACCCTCTCCTGCATCCCCTTGGACAGCTTGTGCAGTCTTGTATCCATAACAGGGGCAAGACCGAGCAGCTCTGTCATTTCTTCCGCGCGCCTATCCAAATAATCGGGATACATATCCTTGTAGAATCCGAATGTGTCCTTTACCCGCATATACCCGGGAAAAACAAACGAATCGGGCAGGAATGAAATCTTTCTCTTAGAATTTATCCCTCTTGTCGCATTGTCGGGATATGTGATGTCACCTCGCGTAGGTTGCAAAAGCCCCGCTATTATCTTCATCAGCGTGGTTTTTCCCGAAGCATTCGGGCCCAAAAGCCCGACAATCTCGCCCGGGTTTATCGCCATGTCTATGCCCCTAAGAGCATGGTTGCCTGAGTATTTCATTTCAATCGCCGTGACGGTCAGAATCGCCATTATAGTTTCTCCTCTCTGTTTGTTTTTTAATCTCATCTAAAATCTGTTTGTCTTTAAACCCCAAATCCTGCATTTCGTCAAGAAATCTGTTTATAGATTCCTCCGCCATGCTGCCCCTAACCTTTTCTTTCATACCGCTATCCTCCGTAAAAAAATACCCCGTTCCCCGTTTGCTTAGGATAAGACCCATCCGCTCCATCTCTTGATAGACCCTCCCAACGGTGTTGGCGTTTACCTTTAGATTTATCGCCATATCCCGAATGGATGGAATACGTTCGCCCGTTTGGATCTGTCCCCGGGCAAAGGAGCGGGAAAGCATGGTTATGATTTGGCTGTATATGGGAGTTTTATCATCAAATACCGTCGCAAAGTTCTCCCATGCAGTCATACACTCACCTCCGTTTTAGTTATAGTGTACTACTATACTAACACACTGTATTTGGTTTGTCAAGGGGGGAATAAAAAAAATATTTTGGAAAAACACCCGCCGCTGCGGCGGCACCCTCTTTACGAAAGAGGGCAAGGGGCTTGTAATTATAAACTATTCATTATTCATCATTCGTTATTCATTGCCTAAATTTGCTTTGGCAGATTCAATGTTCTTCTTTATAATGAATAATGAAGTCGGTCGCTTTGCTTCCTGATGAATAATGAATAATGCAAAAATGTGCCGCAAAACCCGTAATTGTTCATCGTTCATTGTCAATTGCAGCAGACCACCCCGTCAAACACTATCGCAACTTTGTTGCGAGTGTTTGCCACCCCTCCCCAGAGGGGAATTGGAAATTATAGTATGCAAGCCCCATTCCCCTCTGGG
>WRME01000006.1 GCA_009777275.1 Oscillospiraceae bacterium | reverse complement strand
GGAAATTGAAAATTATAGTAGCCAACCCCCTATCCCCCTCTGGGGGGGGGTGCCGCCGCAGCGGCGGGGTGGTCTTCTCTTGGTGCCGCCGCAGCGGCGGGTGTTTTTCCCTATTTTATTAAATATTAAAATTTTTCTTGCAAATTTTTACATATCCGTGTTATACTTGTGTTATCAAAAATGAAAGCGGGTATTTTTAAAATGAATTTACAAGAAATTATAGGCCAGGTAAAAGAAAAAACGGCATCCTTCAATGCCGGAGATTACGGCGGATTTCTCGCCGTTCAGGTTACGCTCAAAGACTTGGATGAGGTCTTCTATGTCGAGATCAAAAACGGCAAACTATCGGTAGAGCCGTTTGCATACAACGACAGGCAGGCCAATCTCATCATCAGCTCGGCTAATTTTATCAAGCTCATAAACAAAAAACTCAACTCGGTTGTTGCCTTCACAACCGGCAAACTTAAAATAGAGGGCGACATAGGCAAGGCATCCGAACTTGCCAACCTATTCAAGGGTAAAGAGTAAATTCATAATGCAGGGTATAGCGGTCTTGGTAGGGTACGCACCCCCGTGCGTACCGCCCCTTGGTCATGCGGAATTTTTGTACCACGGTATGCACAGGGGTGCATACCCTACAGGGTTCACTTATACTTAGGTCTGTATATCTTTACCTTTTCCTTTTCTACCTTTTTATCGGATCTGCTTTTTCTCTCGAACATCGAAATTCCCTTGAATATAAACAGCAGCCCGAATATCACTGTTAATACAGCGGGTATTATATAGTATACGGTCGAGACAATTGTATAAAAGGTCTCCCTGAGTTTTGCGATGTCTCCGAAAAGGATCAAGCCCGTTACCACCGCTGCCGCAGTAGCCACAAGCACCGCTCCTGCAGCGATGTCCTTTGCCGCGCCTGCCCGCTGATCGTATGAGTCGGTCTGTATGTTTATAGCAAACTCAACGGCCGTGTTGAGCATTTCTGTAACTATAACAAAGCAGATGCCCAGGAACAGAATGGCATATTGAATAGCGGTAAGGCCGTATATGACCGAAAAGAGCATAACAGCCGCTGCCGCAACCAGATGTATACGCATATTACGCTGGGTTTTTATACAGTATGACAACCCACGAAAGGCGTATCTAAAGCTTTTTACAAGACTTTTAAGTCTGTCTTTATTAGTCATTGCGGTTAATTATGCTCGCTCCGGCGCCGTACCCAAGCTCTGTAAGTATAGCTTCTTCTTTTTCTCTCATTATGGCCGCCTCGGTGGTGTTTTCTTTGTGGTCATATCCCAAAAGATGATACATAGAGTGAACGGTGAGGAATCCCACTTCCCGCATAAGCGAATGTCCGTATAGGTCGGCCTGGGATACCGCTCTCTCGATCGAGATAACTATATCTCCGAGAATCCTTGCACCCGTCTCGACATTGAGATCGTGTTCCCCATCGGTTATCATAGGGAAAGAAAGCACATCGGTCGTTTCGTCTATGCCTCTAAAAGAAAAATTCAGCTTTCGCATATCCTTGTCGTCGATAAAGGATACGCTCACCTCCGCCCTGTGCTGATAGCTCTCTTCCTTTAATACGGCGTTGCAGCATTTTCTGACAAACAGTCTTGTACCCGAAGGTATCTTTACGGCTGTCTGCCTGTCGGATATTACTACCTTTGAATTAATCATCTTCTCTTGTCCCCCTCATAATAATCTTCATATGCTTTTACGATGTCCTGCACCAGCCTGTGTCTTACAACATCCTTTCGGGCAAGCTGTGCAACGGCTATATCGTCAATGTTTTTGAGTATTCTCACGGCCTCTATCAGCCCTGATTTTTTATCGGTCAGGTCTATCTGGGTTATATCTCCGGCTATGACCGCCTTAGAGCCGAATCCAAGCCTTGTTAAAAACATCTTCATCTGCTCTGAGGTGGTGTTCTGCGCTTCATCGAGAATAATAAAGCTGTCATCGAGGGTTCGTCCTCTCATATATGCAAGCGGAGCCACCTCTATAATACCCCGCTCCTGATGTTTTAAAAAGTTTTCCCCGCCGAACATCTCGAACAGGGCATCGTATAGCGGCCGCAGATAGGGGTCTACCTTGTGCTGCAGGTCTCCGGGCAGAAATCCCAGCTTCTCCCCCGCCTCTACAGCGGGACGGGTGAGTATAATCCGATTGACCTCGTTAGCGCGGAAGGCCCTCACCGCCATAGCTACGGCAAGATAGGTTTTGCCCGTTCCTGCCGGACCCGTAACAAGCGTTATAGTGTTTTTGGCTATATCGCTTGTGTATTTTTTTTGACCAAGGGTTTTCGGCTTTATCGGCTTGCCTTTTGCGGTTATACATATACAGTCGGACGAAAGCCCCGATATTTTATCCTCGTTGCCATCCTCCACAAGCGATATGACATACCGTATATTCTGCTCGGTCAATGTTTCTCCGCTGCTCTGTAGTGTTATGATTCCCTCTATTGCTTTTTTGGCCTTTAATACATCCTCGGTATCTCCGTCTATCTTCAGGTCACTCCCCCGTAGCACAATAGAGACAGAGAAATGCTTCTCCAGCATCTTCATGTTTTCATCAAAGCTACCGAATATCGCCAATGTCGTCTCTATTCGCTCAAGATTTATTATCTGCTCCATCTGCAAACATCCTCATATTTATTACTGCATATTTAACTATTATACACATTTTTTTGTAATTGTAAAGGTTTTTATGCAAATTGGCTGGGGTGGAGAAAAACATTCCCCGCTGTCTTGTGTTTTTTTCTATAATATGTTACACTGAAAACCGAGGAGAGTGGATATGCGTAGGATAAAAATATACGACAGCACGCTTAGAGACGGAGCTCAGGCGGGTGATATTTCCTTTAGTGTGGAGGACAAGCTGAGTATAGCACGGATGCTTGACAAAATAGGTGTGGATTATATAGAGGCCGGTAATCCCGGATCAAACCCCAAGGACATAGAGTTCTTTGGCCGGCGGGGAGAACTGGGTTTGCAAAATGCTCGTCTTGCGGCATTCGGCGCTACAAGAAAGCCGGGGGTGCGAGTATCGGACGACAAAAACATCGCCGCGCTTGCCGCTGCGGGTACCGATGCCGTCTGCATATTCGGCAAGAGCTGGAATCTGCAGGTTACCGATATACTTATGACAAGTTTGCGGGAAAATCTCAATATGATCTCGGATACGGTCACATTCTTTAAAGAATGCGGCAAGGAGGTCATATTTGATGCTGAGCATTTTTTTGACGGGTATAAGGCCGACAAAGACTATGCGCTTGCATCGATCGAGGCCGCCATAAAAGCAGGTGCCGACAGCATTGTCCTCTGCGATACGGCGGGCGGATCCTTCCCCGACGAGATCTATGACATAACCAAATTTGTATGCGGCAGATATGATACCGAGATAGGCATACACTGTCACAACGACACCGAGTGTGCCGCCGCCAACAGCATTATGGCGGTAAAGGCAGGGGCCGTTCAGGTGCAGGGCACCTTTATCGGATTTGGGGAAAGGTGCGGCAACGCCAACCTCTCATCGGTTATACCGTCGCTCCAGTTAAAGCGGGGATTCCTCTGTATTCCCCATGACAACATGAGCCTGATGACAGGGACGGCACGATACATAGCCGAATGCGCCAACATCACACTGCCCAACAATCTCTCATATGTCGGCAAGAACGCCTTTGCCCACAAGGGCGGTATGCACGTTGACGCCGTTGACAAAAACCCCGCTTCGTTCGAGCATATCACGCCTGAGTCTGTGGGAAACAAGCGAGGAATACTGCTGAGCGAGGTGTCGGGCAGAACGGCCGTTCTGCGGACATTACAGCAGTTTGATCCTACCCTGAAGAAGGACAGCCCCGAAACCGACCGTCTCACCACGCTGCTAAAGGATTCTGAACATCAGGGTTATCAGTATGAAGCGGCGGCGGCCAGCCTTGAGCTTATCGTGTTAAAAGAACTGGGCAGGGTGAAAAATTATTATGAGATAGAGGATTTTAACGTCTGTGTGTCAAAGCCGCAGGATGGCAAGAGTTCGTCCGCTACCGTTAGTATAAGGGTTGGCGGCAGTATCAGGACGGCATCGGGCGAGGGTAACGGCCCTGTCGATGCGCTCGACATTGCCCTGCGTAAATCTGTGATGCAGTTCTACCCCGCTATAAACGAAATGAAACTGATCGATTACAAGGTGCGTGTTCTCGATTCTGTCTGCGGAACGGCCTCCAAGGTGCGTGTGCTAATAGAAAGCACCGATGGATCCGGCACATGGACCACCATCGGCGTTTCGTCTGATATTATCAACGCCAGCCTGCAGGCGCTAAACGATTCTATTGAGTATAAATTAATTAAACCGAATATTTCTTCAGCACCGCTATGACTTCATCTATGTCGAGCGGTTTGCCGATGTGATCGTCCATGCCTGCGGCAAGGCATTTTTCTATGTCTTCTTTAAAGACGTTTGCGGTCATTGCTATGATCGGCAGTTTTTTTGCACGCTCGTCAGGCAGTGTGCGGATCTTTTTGGTTGCCTCAAGACCGTCCATCCCCGGCATCTGCATATCCATAAACACAAGGCTGTATAGCTCCGGATCCGCCTTTATCATCTCATATGCGATCCTGCCGTTGTCGGCCTCGTCAATGACAAGCCCCGTGTTTTCGAGCAATGATATTACGATTTCACGGTTGATTTCTATATCCTCCGCAAGCAGCAGACGCACCCCGCTAAAATCGCCCTGTTTCTTTATTTCTGCTATATTCTTGCCGCTTGCCATTGGGGCATCGAGAGTTTGACCGACATTCTCTATCCGCTTAGCCTTTATCGTGAATAAAAACTTTGCCCCTTTACCCAGCTGAGAATCTACCCAAATCTTGCCGCCCATCAGTTCTACTATACGTTTGCTGAGCGCCAGACCCAGCCCCGTGCCGCCAAAGGTGCGGCTTATTCCGCTCTCGGCCTGCAAAAACGCCCTGAACAGCTTCTTCTGCTGTTCCGGAGATATACCGATCCCGTTATCGTCTATCTCAAACCTCAACTCGCATATGTCCTTCTTTTCCTTTACTAGAGACACACGCATATTTATTTCGCCGCCCTCGTGGGTAAACTTACTGGCGTTTGTGAGCAGATTGGTCACAACCTGAGAGAGCCGCTGATCGTCACCCATGATAAAGACGGGAACATTGTCGTCAATACGCATATCAAACCGCTGCTGTTTTTCATCCATGCGGAATTTTACGATGGATATGACCTTTTGCAGCATACGCTTTAGGTTAAACTCTATAGGAGAAAGCTCTAATTTGTTGGCTTCGATCTTTGCCATGTCAAGAACATCGTTGATTATTCCCAGCAAACTTGCCGACGCATCCTCTATCTTGCCGAGCGCGTAATCCTTACGCTGCATTTGGTCGGTCTCCTTGCCGATAGAGGTCATGCCGACAATGGCGTTAAGCGGGGTTCGCATTTCGTGGCTCATAACCGATAGGAAGTTACTCTTGGCCTCGCTTGCCTGCTGAGCCTTGAGTGTTTCTTCCTGGAGAGCCTTTTCCATCCTTGTCTTTTCGGTTATATCACGCGATGTTCCGACAAGTCCGATTATCTTGCCGTTTTGTATTATCGGAGCCTTGGTCGTTTCATAATACCGCAGAGATCCATCGTATGACGGTATCCAATGCTCGTCTATAAACTTTTCTTCTCCTCCGAAAATCCGTTTATCCTGCTCCACCATTATTTCGGCTATCTCAGCAGGGAAGTTTAGTCCGTGAACATCGGTTTTGCCGATAACCTCGTCTCTGTCCACGTTCAGATACCTTGCGGCAGATTGGTTGAGCAGTGTGTACTCAAAATCCAGATTCTTACCAAAGACAAAGTCCGGCATCGAATCTATCATGGTTCGCAGGGTGTTACGCTGCAGTTCGAGCGCTTCCTGCGCCCTTTGAGATTCTGAGAGTGAGTTTTGCAGCGACTCCTCCATCTGCTTTCTCGCCGTTATATCCTCTATTATAGCAAGGGATGATAGTTTATCCATATAGTCAACATTGCAGGATGTTATACGCGCAGTAAATGTTTCTCCGTCCAGCTTAAAGCACTCAAAATCCATAGTAGTAAAATTGTTAGCGAAAAACTCCGCCGCCATATCGGCCGTCGTCCTGCCGTTGGGCTGAATCTCAGGCATGAAATCAAAGGCGGTCTTGCCCGCTACATCCCTCTCAAAATCCTCACAGCCGAATATATCCATAGATGCCTTGTTGGCATAGATCAGACTGCCGTCTTCCTGACTGACTATTCTTATACCCACAGGCATGGTGTTTAACACAACCGTCATGTTGGCATTGACGGCAGTCACCTGGTCAAACGCCTCCTGCAGACCGTTGGTCTGTCTTGCTATGATCCGCTTTTTGCGTTCTATATTAGCCGCAAGCAGGGTTATAATTGCGATAACAACCAACAGAGTGATGATAAATAGTACCATATATGTCGATTGCTGACGGGCAAGAGCTATTGAGTAATCATAGATACGGTTGGACCAATCACGGGCGATTGCCTCCATATCCGTATGCGGCATCGACTTGTCTATGACAGAACGCAGAATCTCTTGGTTCTTGTTGAATCCGAAAAATATATCACTCATAACAGGGAAGGTATAGTTGGCTTTGTAGTCATGCCTCTCTCGGTAACTCCTCTGATAGAGAAGTATATACCCAAGATTGAAGAAGAGGTCTATCTCGCCGCTCTCAAGAGCGTCCAGCGCATCATCCTGAGAGGAATAGAGTTTTGTTTTGGTATTGCTCGGGAACCACTGGTCATACAGATCACGGGTAGCGCACCACTCGACAACCCCGACTACCGACTGTTCTATCTGATACAACTCAAGATTCTGAAAATTTGTTTTAGATATAAACATATATGGCGTGCTGTAAAAAGGGGTCTCTGACCATATAAAATGCTCCTTGCGTTCCTCGGTCTTTATCAGATCGGAGATCATGGCGGCCTGACCCGACTGTAACAGATCCAGTATACCCCCCCACGAATGCTCGGTGCTGTTGATAACCTCAAACTCTATACCCGTAAGACTGCTTATTCGGTTAAAGACATCCATGGATATGCCCTGAAATTCTTTTTCTTTGTCGTTATAAAAACTCACCGGATAGGTATCGGTACCCATCACGATGGGTACTTTGCTGCCCTTGAGAGAATCTATATAGGCTCTCTCCTCATCTGTAAAAGACCTGCTCAGCAGATTCCGTCTGTGCAGATTGCCGCCCTCTCTGTGCAGTTCGTGCAGTCGGTCGGTTCCTCCTGCGGTGATGTATTTATCCAGCACCGATATGATAACCTGCAATTGGTCATTGGCGGTGGTTAAAGAAACGGGGGTATATACAAGCGGGAAGAGCGGCTGATATTTTGTATTGGGGTCATTGGTGTCATCAGCCTCAACGACATATGCGTCTATAACGCCTGATTGCAGTTTTTGGTTGGCGTCATCGCTGTTTATCATATCTATTATCTCGATCTGCAGATCATGGTATATGTTCAGGATGGATTCGGCCGTTATGGTGTTTTCATAAACCCCTATCTTCATTCCGTTGAGTTCATATTCGGATACTATATCGGGAAAATCCCGCCTTGTGATTATTCCGAGCGATCGTGCAGTGATGGGATGGGTCATGTGATAGACCGCCATCCTCTCGGGCGTCGGTGTCATTTCTCCGGTAAAATCGATGGTTTTGTTATCAAGCCCGCTCTTGATATAGTCCCATGTGTTTATCTCAGGTATAAAGGGAATCTCAAAAAGCTCTGAGAGAAACTCACAGAGCAGTACCGAAAATCCCGACAGTCGGCCATCGGACAATGCGAATATCTCATCAGAGGCAAGAGCGGCAAAGGAAAGGCTCCGCCTCGATTCTTTGAGTGATGCTATCTCGGCTGTCTCTGCCGCCGTAATGCCGGGTATGTCACGATATGACACAACAGAGCTGATTTGAGGGTCCGATTTCGGCACCTCTAAACAGCCCGCAATGATATTCGCAGCCGCAATAACAAGCGCCATCATCAGCGCCATCCGTCTCCTGCTCATGTTATAAGAATCACCTTCTTGCATAATAGTTTTTAGGCCGCAGGGTAATTTACAACAGCAATTTCGGTAAAAGCTGTTTTCATATCCTTAGTGATTTGTTCGATTTGTAAAGCTGTATCGTTGTCGAAAAAAGTCATCCCGCACTGCGAACACTCGGTACAGGGTACATTTTTAATTATAAGAATACATGATTTTAATTTAATTACATGGGTTGTAATACTATTCTTGAGTGTTCCTTTGCAATAAAAACAGTTCATATCCTACCCCTTTCTGTGCTTGAAACCGTTTGCCCACTCGTTTTCTTCAGGTTCATATGCCGTTACTATCCAAACAAATCCGTCGCCATATCCCGCAACAACATGAATATAGATGTTGTTTGTCTTTGTGCCGAGGATTAAACACGCAGGATACGGAAATGCGTTGGGATATTGCTCGATGATCTCACCGCTCTGAATGCAATTTATCACATCAGAGGGGTGTATATCTCGTTCCTGCATTCTTTCAAGAATATGTGCAGTCCATTTGATCTGCCCTGAATTGCATAGCTGCCGTAATATTCCGATGTTTAATTGGTTGGACACTTCAACAACCTCTCCCTATGCTTTTTAGGTTTTCAATCATGTTCTTGTAATTTTTGAGCCCAATCAGCTAAACAATTACGCATAATCATTTCTGCCGAAACTCCATTCATTTCTCCTACTTCACAAAAAACGGAATAATCCTCTTTTCTCAAGGCGACTTCTATTTTGGTCATTAATTTGTCAAAATAGGGGTTTTTAACTCCACCTGCAAATTCTTCTGCTGTTATTTCCTTTATCATTTTATAATCCTAACACCTTTGTAAAATCATCCCTGATTTTTTCAAAGACCTCTTCTGCTCCTGTTTTGGTATCGGAGATTGCGGTGTAGTATGCCTTTATCTTAGGCTCGGTTCCGGACGGTCTTATAACAACCTCCGATTCTCCCTCAAGACTGTATACGATAACATCCGATTTGGGCAGATCTATCACGGTAACCTGACCGCTTGCAATGTCGGTCAATCTGCTTTCTTTATAATCGGCCATCTTCAGGACCCTGTATCCTCCTATAGCAGAGGGCGGATTGTTTTGCAGACCCAGCATAATCTCCTTCATCTTCTGCATTCCGCTTTCACCCTCACACTGAAAACTGCTCTGGGTGTGCAGGAAATAACCGTATTGATCATAGAGCGAATCCATGACATCTATAAGGCTCTTGCCCTGAGCGTGGTAAAAACACGCCATTTCGGTTATCATCATAGCCGATACAACCGCATCCTTGTCACGCGCATAGGTACCCTTTAGATAGCCGTAACTTTCCTCAAACCCAAAGATATACCGGTCTTCCCGGCCCTGCTCTTCGAGTAGTTTTATCTGCTCTCCGATATACTTGAATCCGGTAAGAACATTTATCATACGAACACCGTATTTTTCAGCTATTGCCGCCGCAAGGTTGGTAGAGACTATGGTCTTTACCGCTATCGGATCCTTAGGCATGGTACCGTTCTTCACTCTCTGCGAACAGATATAATCGATCAGCAAAGCGCCGACTTCGTTACCCGAAAGCAGACTGTACTCATCGCCGTCCTTGACGGCTATTCCGACACGGTCGCAATCGGGGTCTGTGGCAAGCAGCAGATCCGCTCCTATTGCGGCCGATTGCTCGAGACCCAATCTTAGTGCTTCCTTGATTTCAGGATTGGGGAAGGGGCAGGTCGGGAAGTTTCCATCGGGATGTTCCTGCTCCTTGACTACCGTAACATTTTTGGCTCCCATCTCGGCAAGAACCTCACGGACGGGCTTGTTTCCCGTTCCATTGAGAGGGGTAAAGACCAGTTTAAGTCCGCTGTTTGAGATAGCATCGGGGTATATAGACTGTGACTTGACCTCTTTTTTATATGCGGATACAACATCGTCACCGATATATCGTATCATGCCGCTCGAGAGAGCCGTGTCAAAATCCGCCGCCTTAACGCTGAACATATCTAACCTGCCTATTTTATCGAGAACCATTCCGGCCGAAAGATCGGTCATCTGGCATCCATCGCTTCCGTAACACTTGTAGCCGTTGTATTTAGCGGGATTGTGGCTTGCCGTTACCATGATACCCGCATCGCATTTTAGGTAACGAACAGCGAAAGAGAGGCATGGTGTCGGCATTAATTCGGGATAAAGATGCACTCGGATTCCCTTTGCCGCCAGAACTCTTGCGGCTTCACGGGCAAACAGCTCTGATTTTATGCGGCTGTCATATCCTATAGCCACGCTTGAATCGGGGTTTGTTTCTAAGAGATAGTCACACAGACCCGCAGTTGCCTTGCGGACGGTGTATATGTTCATCCTATTGGTACCCGCTCCGATAACGCCTCTTATTCCCCCCGTGCCAAACTCCAGTTCCCTGTAAAATCTGTCACGAATCTGCTCATTGTTTCCTTGACACTCGGTCAGCTCGGCTCTCAAATCGGCATCCTCAGCGGCATTCTCCAGCCACTCATTGTATAGTTTCATTTCAATACTCATATAAAAATCCCTTTCATGTATATATTTTCGCATGGTAATCTTAACTGCCTACACCCTTAAAGACCTCATCAATCTTTATTATCATATCATCGAAAAGCGATGTTTTAAATTCGCAGACAATGCTTTCTTTTTCCTCGTCTGTCATTTTATTTAATTGATAATCGGGGAAGATTGTATATACAAAATCCAGTTTGAATCCATCGTCTTTTAACAGATATACCTCAATACTGCGGTTGTTTACATCAACTATCCAGTATTCTTTAACCCCGCACATTTGATACAGTTTCATCTTGTATCCTCTGTCCTTGTGTGCGGTACCTGGAGAGAGTATCTCAACAATCAAATCGGGAGATCCGTGAATACCGTCGTCTTTGATAATATCCTTGGAACAGACTATCATAACATCGGGGACTACGGTATCTTCCGGGGTTAAATATACATCGGTGTCGTTAAACATTTCGCAGGTTTTACCTCGCAGAAACCGCTCAAATATAAAAGATATATTGCGCCCTACCCGATTGTGATTGACCGTTGCACGGGGCGACATCAACACAATCTTCCCATCCAGCTTTTCTTCCCATCTCTCATAATCATACGCTAAATTGCTCATATCATCGCTCCTATTGCTGTATGCTCGTCTTGACTCCCATTCCTTCAAGGGCTTGCTTTAGCTCTTGGTCACGGGCGTGTCCCGTAAATACGGGTGTGATTTTGCTTATATCAGATACGGCTGAGATTTTGCCGATTAGCTCAGCAATGTCGGTTTGGTCGGTAAGATTATCGAATATCGGAGCAAATCCGTCTGCTTTCAGTTCGCTTACGGCGGCTCTATAGCGGCGCTGCAGAGCCGAATCAAGCTCAGAGGTATAGAACGAATTAATAACATTCGCTCCCTTTGCCTTGACGGCCGTCTCAACATCCGATACAAGCAGATTCAGAGCCTGCACCATGGTCAGACCGGATGTTTCACCCAATCCTGCATTCGCCATTTCAACATTGGGATATTCTACCGAATAGAGCAGTATATCCGCAAATCCCGCATCGGCAAGCTCGCCCGCTAACGAAGAGATATATTCTCTTGCGGCGGTTCTGTAGGGATTGAGCCACTTTCTTCCGCCGTTAGCGGGATTCCTGTCATACCAGGTTGTTCCGGCGTTGTTTTGATAGAGATAGGTGTTTTCGCTCGCCCATGTGGATATTAGGTTGTCGTTAAGGGTGTGAATCATAGCGATAGACCGCATCTGCACCTGATTGACGGCGCTGTGTATTTCTGCCGCCGTTATAGATCCCGGGACAATCGCCGCCCTCGAAACAGCAAGTTCGTTAGCCGACTGATAGTGGATATTGCCGTTTTGGTCTTTCATCATTATTACGATAGCATCGAATCCTTCACGCTTGGCGTTTTCGCAAAATGCGGTTATGGCCGCCGCGCTTGAGAGAGCCGATTGCGGCAGCAGTTTTGCATTGAACTCAACCGTTTGAGCAGGGGGAGCAGGATCGCCGCTGCTATCGGACGAATCGGAATTGTTCGGGTCGGATTCTGATTCGGAATGGGATGTTCTGTCGGATGACGACATAGGCGGGGAGGGTTCAAGGGTTCCTCGCATATAGTCCATCACCGGGCCCATCACGCTGTACCCTATAAAGAGCAGGAAAAGACAGGCCGCCGTAAAAACAAACCACTTGAGCAGCGTGCTTCTCTTTCTACGGTTCCATTTTTTACTGTACCGTTTTATTTTCATTCCTTTGCTTTTTTTCAACAAAATATCACCCGCCGTTATTTTCCCTATGCTGTTCGCTGTACAACACACTGTTTGTAGGTGTTTCAAACACCTCGATGGATTTTAAATATATATTATCATTTTTTAGATTCTGTTCTACCCGCCTGTAGATATAACAGGCTAAGTTTTCGGCCGTGGTCTGAAAATCAAGCTCTGCCGTTTCAAAACCCATCGCATGACAGGCATCGGTAAAGTCCTTGGTTGCCTTACAGGCATATATCAATATTTTATGGTCGAGCGGGTCGGTTATACCGCCGACAATTTCTTTTATATCAGAAAAGTCACAAACCATTCCCTGCCTTGCTCCTGATTCGGTCAGACAGGAGGAGCTGACAGTGTATTTCACTGTATATCTGTGACCGTGAAGGTTTTTGCATTTACCATCATAATCAAGCAAAAAATGCGCCGCATCAAAATGAACGCTTCCGGAAAGCTCATACAACACCATCACATCTCCTTTAATATCCTAACATTTTATTTTACATCTGTCAATTGCCTTAAAAAATTTGTCACGATTTTTACCGATTTATCGGCGGCTATACCTACAAACTCGGCATATTCCATATGAGAGTCGGTTCCGGCATTGTCTGAAATGCAGCGTATGGCCCCATATTCAACCTTGTTTAGAGCGCAGACCTGCCCGATTGAGCCGCCCTCCATTTCGACGGCTATAGCCCCGAATGTATCACGAATTTCACGAAAACGGGTGTTTCCGGTAATAAACTGGTCTCCTGTGGCTATAACCCCTGTATGTACATCGGTATCGGGCAGCTCGGCCGATCTACGCAAAAGTTTTGACAGCCGCTCGGAGCAGGGGATTTTTATATCCTGCATACCCGGTATCAGACCGGCAGGGTCACCAACCGGGGTTAGGTCAAAGTCGTGCTGAACCACCGATTCTCCCACAACTATATCGCCGATTTTTATATTATCGCCGATTCCTCCGGCAACTCCTGTGTTGATAATCATATCGGGTGAGAAGACCAGTATCATTATCTGCGTGCAAGCGGCCGAATTTATCTTGCCTATGCCGCTCTCCGCCACAACAACCCACCGCTCTTCCAGCAATCCGTAACAAAACTCAATCCCCGCAACCGTATGGGTACGCTCCACAGTCATAAGTTCTTTCAGAGCCTCAACCTCTACACGCATCGCTCCTATTATACCAATGGTCATAAGTTACCTCCTCCATGTTTAATTAGACAATTTACCAAATCCACGAAACATCATATTTTTGAATATTTTCATCCGCAGTAATAATTGTAACATTTTCATTCAATGTTGTGGATATTAGCAAACGATCGAATGGATCTTTATGAATATAGGGTAAAACGGAGAGTTTACGCAAATATTCATCTTTAATCTGCAAGACGCCAAAATTATTATCTTTTATTTCTGAAAGCAATTCATCAAACGCAAAGGCAAGATTTAATTTTCCCGTATTGATTTTTATTGCTATCTCCCACAAAGAGATCGAAGAGATGAACACATCATTATCAGGATTATAAATAGCTTTTACTGCCTTTTGCGAAAGCTTTGGTGAATCTTCAAAATGCCAAATGATAACATGAGTGTCGAGTAAATATTTCATTACATATACTCCCTCATATCTTCAAGTTCATCATTAAAATCATCTGACATCCATATTTTCCCTTTAAAAACTCCCCTTGATTCTGTCAGCGGTTTTTTTGTTCTTTTAATATGATTATCAAAACTCTCTTCTTTCGACTTTTGGGTTTCTATAAAATGAACAAATGTCATTACGATGTTTAGTTTTTCGACAGAAAGGCTTGATATTCTATTTACTAATTCTTGATGGGTTTGGGTCATAAGTTACCTCCTCCATGATTCGTAATCTTCAGGAATTGTTTGGTTCTCGGGTTTTGAGGGTTGCTGAAAATATCTTTAGGTGATCCCTGTTCGGCGATCACGCCGTTGTCCATAAAGAGCACACGGCTTCCCACCTCACGCGCGAATCCCATTTCGTGGGTTACAACAATCATGGTCATGCCCTCCTCCGCCAGATTCCGCATTACATCCAGCACCTCTCCGACCATCTCAGGGTCAAGCGCAGATGTAGGCTCGTCAAAGAGCATTATGTGCGGCTGCATGGCAAGCGATCGCGCGATGGCCACACGCTGTTTTTGCCCGCCCGAAAGCTGAGCAGGATAGCTGTAGGCCTTGTCGGTAAGACCGACCCGTTCCAAAAGACCCATGGCAAATTCTTTGGCATCTGCTGCCGATTGGTGTTTTATATGGAGCGGAGCCAGTGTCAGGTTATCAAGCACCGATTTGTGCGGAAAAAGATTGAAATGCTGAAAGACCATACCCATCTTGCAGCGGATTTTGTTTATATTGCATTTTTTCGATGTTATCTCTTCTCCCTCAACCCATATTCTTCCGGACGTTGGCCTTTCCAGCAGGTTAAGGCAACGCAGAAATGTAGACTTTCCGCTGCCGGAGGGCCCGATTACAACAACCCGCTCGCCCTTTTCGATATTTTGGTTAATATCATTTAATACAAGCAGTTTGTCAAACGATTTGCAGAGGTTTTCAACGTGTATCACCCTTACGCAGCCTCCTTTCCAGCTTGGAGAGTAACCAGGTCAAGGTCATTACCAATATCAGATAGATGATGGCCACCGTTATGAGCGGGGTAAAGGCCGAGAATGTCCGGGATCTTATAATATCTCCCGCTTTTGTAAGGTCCTGCACGCCGATAAATCCCGCTATTGACGTTTCTTTCAACAGCAGGATAAACTCGTTGCCCAGAGACGGGAGTGCGTTCTTGACGGCCTGCGGGAGTATGATCAGCCGCATGGTTTGAGCGGTGCTGAATCCGAGAGAACGCCCCGCTTCGGTCTGTCCGTAATCTACCGACAGTATGCCCGCACGGAATATTTCGGAGGTGTACGCCCCCGAATTTATTCCGAACGCAATGATTGCAATCAATATTTTAGGAAGATTGGTGTATGGCCCGAGAATGGCGAAATATAGAATCATCAGCTGCACAAGCATGGGTATTCCCCGTATAACGGTAACATAGGTCATGGCAACGGTTCTGAGCGCCTTAAACTTTGACGTTCTCATAAGAGCTGTAAAGAAACCCAAAATAAGCCCGATTATTATAGAGAAAAAGGCTATTTGCAACGCAACTCCGAGACCCTGCAGAATAAGCTGCCACCGATCATGCCTGATAAGATTCAGCCATATCTGATATAGTATTCCGTCTTCCCAGCCGGACGGCGGAATATCATTGATGGATGTTAATAAAACCCCTATCACGACTCAAAGAACAGATCGAATATACGCTGATATTCACCGTTATTCTTTAGCGTTTGTATAGCGGCGTTTAGCTTGGCGAGCAACTCTGTGTTGCCCTTTTGCACGGCGATAGCGTATACCTCTTCGGCCAATTGGTCATCGAGTATCTTGAGATTGGGATTGTCTCCGATAAACTGTTCCGCAACGCTTCTGTCGATAACAATAGCGTCAACACGTCCGTTGTTTAGTTCCAAAACGGTGTCGGGTGCCTTCTTGAATCGGGAGATTGTCGCATCGGGAAGTTCGTCTTCGCAGAAGATGTCGCTGGTCGTTCCTTCCTGAACTGCGATACGTTTGTCCTCAAGATCCTCAGGTGATGTGATGTCGCTGTCTTCCGGGACTATAATAACCAATGTAGTCTCGAAATACGGCATGGTGAAGTCAACGCTCTCACGGCGGTCCGCACGATCGGTCATGGCGGCGATTCCAACATCGGCCATGCCTGTCGATACAGCCGTTATGATGGAGTCAAAGTTCATGTCGTCAATCCGCAGTTTCATTCCCATTTCATCCGCAAGAGCCTTTGCCAGCTCTACATCGAACCCGTCAAATTCGTTGTTGTCGTTTTTAAACTCAAACGGGGGAAATTCCGCATTTGTAGCCATTACCAGCTCATCTGCCTTGTCGGAAAAACATGAGGTCAGCATTGCGGCGGCGAGTATAAACGCCAGGAGAACCAAAGAAATCTTTTTCATTTTTATAGTCCTTTCTCGGAAGAAAACCGGAGCTGTTTACCCCGCACCATCTTCCATTACATTATTTTCTATAATTATACACCATATATAAAGAAAATGTCAAGGGGAATTTTTTTGGGGGAATGTCCGTCATTCCTCATCCAAATATTTGTTGCCTTTTCTGCGGTGTTTTAGTTGCTGTGCGTAAATATAATTCCTAAGATTGTTAGCGGCGATTCTTGGAATATAGTTGAATCTGCAGCCGTATGTATAGGTCTCTCTTATCTTGTCGTAATACTTTCTCAGTATAGTAATATCGGGTATCTTTACGGTGCCGTCCTTGAGTTTGAGTTCGGTTGAAATGCGCAGTTTTATATCAATATCCTCATCGCTTTCAAACATCATGCCGCCGACGCTTATGTTTTTCAAATAAACATCCGATGATTTTTTTTGACCGTCTTGTTCCAAAACATCCTCAAAACACACGCTGACGGTAGTGTAGTCACCAAAATTTACCCGCACATCCTCACGCCTTTGCTGGGTTTCGACAAAGACGATATTTATGACCTGTATCAGCGACTCGCCATAATCCAAAATCTCGCCCTTGAAAATATGCAGACCCCTAATACGGTCCTCGATGCCGATAATAATATTTCCGTGCAGGTCAAAGTCGTCACCCTTGACCCGTTTTATCATCAGTTCGCTGTCGTCGATCTGCAAAGCAACCCCGTTGGCAAAAACTATGCCTGTATCAGGGTCTATTAAATGAAGATTCATACCCGCCGAAATCTGAGGTCCCATATCAACAAACCTCCGTATGGTAATATTAAGCAGACAACCGCCCGCCATGTTTATTATATCATCATCACAATGAAATGTAAAGAGTTAATTCTGCGATGCGGGATTAATGCCCTCTCCGTCATGCTATAATTGACACGGTACGCACGGGGGTGCGTACCCTACGAAAAAACACCCGCCGCTGCGGCGGCACCCTCTTTGCCAAAGAGGGCAGGGGGCTTGAAATTATAAGCCCCCGTAACTGTACATTGTTCATTGTACATTGTCAATTGTCCATCACCCAAACACCTCCGCCGCCGCAACGACACGCAACATATCCTCGTCAACCCTATTTCGTCCGTAAGCGTCGATGAATCGTTGACGGTATTTGTCTGTTTTGAGGTTGAACCATAACGTCCAAATTCCCCAAAATATATCTACATGGCGGTCGCCGACACCGCCGCTGTCGAGGTCGATGAAACCGCTGAACCGCCAATCGTCAAGAATGACATTCGGTAGGCAGTAATCGCCGTGCAACAGGGTATCGTTGTTAAGCAAATGACCGTGTTTTTCCACAACCGCCCACGCTTCTTCGGCACTCCGATAACCGAAGCTGTCGGGGAAATGGCTTTTGTCAAACGTGTCGGCGATTTTATTCTGCTTCATTTTGGCGAGATAGCGTTCGGTATGGTTTGGCACAGGACAAGCTGTATAATCCAAACTGTGCAAAAAAGCAAGCCGTTCACCGAGCAACTCCACAAGTCTTTCCGGCTGTTCGAGATATTTCGCTGCCGTGCAATCATCGCCGTGGATTTTTGCGGTCAAAAGCCAGTCACGTTCATCTGACAGATACGAAATAACCTCGGCGGCAAATCCTTTGCCGTGAAAATATTTCGTCATAACGGCTTCACGTTCCAACGCACCTTTGGCTGCGGATTTCAAGAAATAACCACCGTCTTTATCAACGAAAATCACCCTTGCTTCCGGTGAGCAACTGCTGTCATAGATTTTTGCGCCGGACAGGAGCGGACACAGTTCGGCGGGGTATTCTTCTATGTCAATTTGGATGGGTTTCATGCTCATACCCCAAAATCCTCACTTTCTAAAAGGTCGGGCAGTTCTTCGATAGCGTTAATGCTCGGGTATTTCCCGCTGTCCATTGCGTTCTCGGAAAAACGCTGTCCGGGAATAGGAGTGTTAGCTCTTGTCTTAATCAAGATTGGTTTGATTCCACATTCTACAGCACCATCTAAATTATCCTCCCAATCATCAACAAAAACTGTCTGCTCCGGTGGCAAACCCATTTGTTCCAAGGCATGGAGATACATTTTTTTGTCGGGCTTCCATGTACCAAGATGACAGCTATACGTTTTATAATCAAACAAATCCTCCACACCGCCGCTTCTTAAGATGCGGTCTGCGGACGGCCATGTGTCTGATATAATTCCCAACTTATATTTTTCCTTCAACTTCAAAATTGTTTCTTTTGATTTTTCAAAAAATATAAAATTGCTTGTGTCATACACTTTGTATTCGCCAATTTCGTTGGCTTGTTTCGCTGTGATGCCGAGTTCCGGCAATTCTGTGGCGATTATGGCGTAAAACTCTTTGAATTGCTCGATTTCTTCCTCTTCGGTAAAAAGCAAATGGTGGTCGTCCAAATATTTTAATGCCTTGTTGAAAGCAAGGTTTCGTTTGTCTTGAGGCAAGCTGTTCATTGCATCTAACGATGTAAATTTCAACATCATTTGAGTTACAAACCAATCGCTTTTAGCAGGCCGAAAAATTGTCCAGCCTAAATCAAGAAATACGCCTTTAATCATCTGTGTTACCATCTTTCTTGGCATTGAAATAATCATCTGCGAGCATGGCATATCTAACGCTATCGCATATACCTTGATTACTTATATCGTCCTGCCGCATTGTCCCTTCGTATTTAAGACCGCATTTCTGCATAACCTTACCGCTGTTCGGGTTGCATGGGTCATGGCGGGATTCTATACGGTTCACGCCCACATCCTCAAAGAAAAAGCGAATAAGCTCCGCCAATGCTTCTGATGTATAACCCTTATTCCACCATTTTCGCCCGATACAATACCCGATATGTACCATTTTTATATCATCACGCTGTTCGACTGCGGCAATACTTCCAATCGGATCGCCAAGTTCCTTGAGAACAATCGCCCAACTGTAATGATTCGGGTTTTCATATAAGGGCAGCCAGCTTTCAATAACCGCTTTCGAGACAGATATATCCGGGTGCGTTTCCCAAGTCAGATATTTTGACACTTCGGGGTCGCTTGCCCAATTGCAGAACATTGCATCCGTATCGTCGATATGAAACCTCCGCAATATAAGCCGTTCTGTTTCAAGTGTAATTGTGCCTTTGTGATTCATTTCAAGTTCACCTTGCTAATTTCATTTTGTATGTATTTCGGATATTTTTTGACCACAACATCATAAGCGTGGTCAATCATGCGGATAATCTCATCATCTGGGACAGAACCGTCAAGGTTTATCGTATTGAAATGCGGCTGTTGAACGGGTGGGCAATGCCAGCCACGCACGACCGAACCGGGATAAACACTTCTGTAAAACTCTGCTGATTCCGGTGTGCAATTTAATGTAACTTTCGGTTCGCCGCGCAGCATAAACGGTTGGGCGAAAATACGTCCTTTCTCCTGTGACGGCGCTTTTACTCTGACCACAGGAACGGTCGGGTCAAAAGGATAATCCAAGTATGAGCCGTTCTTTTTCAGACAGTATTCAATGATTTGTTCGTGGGTCATAGTTGCACCCCCTTTGACATAGTGATGATTTCCCTTGTTATATCCTCATACGACACAGATTCAAAATCATTCGTTTTAACGTGGATAATTTTGTCGCCGTATCGAAAATCCCGATTGGCTTTCGTGTCTTTTTCAAAATCCTCATACGATATATCCCGCACCGCTATCCCCGGATGTCGGTCTTTGTTCCGCACCGTAAATCTGTCATATGCGACTTTCACATCGCAGTCAAATAAAACGGTAATGGCTTTGTAGCCGTGCTTTTTCGTGAGGGCGTTCAAGTCATTGACGTTCATGGGGTGGAATATGTAATCGGCGATTAGCGAAGATTTTGTTGCCATTATTTCATCGCAAAAGAACCAGAAAAAGTCGTATGCTAATTTTCCGAAAGACGGCTTTAGGACACCATTCAAATCGTTTTGCTCAAGATAGTCCCATTCTTTGCTCTTGATATGGTCATAAGAAACAAGGGGCAGGCACAGATTTTCAGATAAATACTGTGCGTATGTGCTTTTCCCGGTGCCGGGCATACCGGAGATTAGGATGAGCCGCTGTGTTTCGAGAGTAATTGTGCCTTTATAATTTAGCATATCGCATTCACCTCCCGCCGTGTTTTTCCTTTTCGTGTCTTTCGTGCTTTTCGAGGTTAAAAACGAATTAACATAAAACAGTCTTGACATTCAGGATTATTTCCCGTATAATATTACCATAGCAGAAAGTGAGGGGTTTTGAATTATGGAGAATGCAATTATCGCAACGGTCGGTCGTATTGGTTCGTCAAGTGCAGTCATCATTCCGAATCGGCTTATGACCGATTACGAATTAGAAGCAAGAGATAAAGTCGAAATAATCAAGCATGATCAAGGTTTCTTCATAAAACCACTTCCGAAATGGACTGCCGAAAAACAAAAAAGAGCTGTTTTAACATTTTTAAAGGAGCTTGAAAAAACACCGGATGAAAATCTCGAAAGCATTGAGGATGTATGCAGCATTGAGGATGTATGCAGATTTAAAAGAAGAGATGTGGATTTTAGCGTTTTTGAGGGGGAAGATTAAAAAATGTTGTATGCGCTTGATGCTTCTACCCTTATATTTTTACTGACAAAAGAAAAGAGCGTTGTAAAAAAGGTAAGTGAAGTTATTCAGGATGAATCTGTGGTATTAACCATCCCGCCTTTTAGTTATTATGAGGTCTTGCGTGGATATTTATATAAAAATGCAGAAAACAAAATCGCAATGTTTGAGAAAATGTATGATGATTTTTATATGCCGACAGTCGATGAGAGGGACTTGATGAGAAAAGCGGCAGAGCTGTATAGTCTTCGTAAGAAAAAGGGACGCTCGATTGATGAGGGGGATATTATAATTGCATCGTGGTGCATCCTTTCGGGAGCAACGCTTGTTACAGATAATGTGAAACATTTTATTGATATAGACGGTCTTAATATTGTAAATTGGAAAGTGAGGGATTTGCCGTGAAAAAGATGCTGGCTTTGACATCGGTGGCTTTTGGGCTGATGAGCGTTATTTTGTGGATAGTTTTTTGTCTGTTTGCTCTGTCTGATATGGTACATAAAACCAGAGAAATGGGACAGGAGACAAAGGCGAAACTGCGTGAATATGTAAACAAAAAACTCGCCGATTAGCAAGGTTGTTTGTGACCATCGCCTTATTACCTGGGTTTTGCGGCGAACAGGCTGCGGAGCCTTATGTTTACTGCACCCAGATTGGTTATTTCATCTATCTTGATTTGGGTGTATATCTTGCCGTTTCTTTCTAAGATAGCACGAACCTCATCGGTCGTTACGGCATCTACCCCGCATCCGAATGATACGAGCTGGATGAGGTCGATTCCGTCTCTTTTGGCGGCGTATTCTGCGGCGGCATAGAGCCTGGAGTGATATGTCCATTGATTGAGAACCGATACATCGGTCTTGCCGCCTTCAAACTCGATACTGTCTTCGGAAACCACCGCCGCTCCGAATTGGCAGATCAGCTTGTCTATACCGTGGCAGACCTCGTTGTCTATGTGGTAGGGTCTTCCCGCTAATATGACCGTCTGCAGACCCCTTTCCCGGGCGATTCGCATAATCTCATGCCCCTGTTCTTTCAGCAGGCTGAGATATTTCTCCTGCTCGTTATATGCGTTTTCTACTGCGGCTCGCACCTCACCGATAGATATTCGGTCAAAATATTTACCCAGGATTTCGCCTATCTTAACGGTGAAATCCTTTTTGCGGTGAATCCCGATATAGTCATGGATGAGCGGAATGTCATTCAAGGCTCCTGCGTTTGCCTTTATGACCTCGGGATAATAGGCGACGACGGGGCAGTTGTAGTGATTATCACCCATGCCTTCATCGTAATTATAGGTCATGCAGGGATAGAATATGGCGTCTATCTCCTCTTGGGCAAGCGCCTCTATATGACCGTGAATCAGCTTGGCGGGGAAACAGACCGTATCGGACGGGATTGTGTGCTGTCCCTTGAGATAGAGTTTGCGGTTGGAGGGCGGCGATGTGACTATATCGAATCCCAGTGTCCCGAAAAACGCAGACCAAAATGGCAGCATCTCATACATATTCAGACCCATGGGGATGCCTATTCTGCCCCGTGGGTTTTTTGCAGCCGTCTTGTTCCGATAGGCGTCCAGCAATCGGTGCTTGTATTCGTATATATTCAGTTCTCCGCTGGTCACCTTGCCACCCGGTTTTTCGCAGCGGTTGCCTCCGATAAACCTTTCTCCGCTGGCAAAGGTGTTGACGGTCAGCTTGCAGTGGTTGCCGCATTGTTTGCAGGTAACGGCCGAAACATTGTGGGTAAATTCGGCAAGTTCCTGCGGTGATATAATCCTGCTTTTGCCCTCTGTCTGCGACTGTGCGTACAGCGCCGCACCGTATGCCCCCATCAGACCCGCTATTTCAGGACGGACCACCTCATGCTTGATCTCCTGCTCAAAGGCGCGGAGAACAGCATCGTTGAGAAATGTCCCTCCCTGCACAACTATGTTGTTTCCGAGAATCTGCGGAGATGCCGCTCGTATAACCTTATATAGGGCGTTTTTGACAACGCTGACCGACAGCCCTGCCGAAATATCGTCAAGACCCGCTCCGTCTTTCTGAGCCTGTTTTATAGAAGAGTTCATAAACACCGTACAGCGTGAACCTAGATCTACGGGGTTTTTAGCAAACAACCCCAGCTGAGCAAACTCGCCTATATCCTTCTCAAGAGCCCCCGCAAAGGTCTGCAAGAAGGAACCGCACCCAGATGAACAGGCCTCGTTGAGAAATATGTTATCTATAACACCGTTTTTTATCTTAAAGCACTTTATGTCCTGCCCGCCAATATCGAGAATAAAATCGACGTCGGGCATAAACCTCTTTGCCGCCGTAAAATGAGCAATAGTTTCTACCACACCATGATCTATCCTAAATGCGTTTTTTATTATCTCTTCCCCGTATCCGGTGGCACAGCTGCCTTTGATAACTATATCGGGATATTTTTCGTATATAAAGCTGAGAAAGTCCCTGACCGCCGATACGGGATTGCCGCTGTTTGACAGATAGCGGGATTCGGCTATAGAGCCGTCCTTGCCGATCAGCACCATCTTTACGGTGGTCGAGCCTGCATCTATTCCGATCCATCCCGACGGCTCGGTAAGACTGCGGTATGGGACAGACGCCCCGCCATGTCTTGCTTTAAAATCGTTGTATTCATCCATGCCGCTAAAGAGCGCCGAGCTTTTAGAGAACTCTCCCTCGGCATTATAGCTGAGTATCTTCTGCAGGATTTGGTCTATAGAGACAGACTTGCCGCCGATATATGCCGCCCCGAGCGCTACAAAATAGAGGGAGTTCTCAGGGAAAATACCGACTGCGCCTAAAACATCGTCAAAGGCATCACGCAATCTTGGCAGAAATGACAGCGGACCGCCTAAGTAGAGGACATTTCCCGCTATCTCCCTGCCCTGAGCAAGTCCGGCAATCGTTTGGTTGACAACGGCATAGAATATTCCTGCGCATATGTCCTCCTTGCGGGCCCCCTGATTGAGCAGAGGCTGTATGTCCGATTTTGCGAACACCCCGCACCTGGATGCCACGGTGTATATCTTCTCATGCTTTTGTGCCAGCTGATCCATCTCTGCCGCAGAAACGCCCAGCAATGTTGCCATTTGATCGATAAACGCACCCGTGCCTCCGGCGCAGGATCCGTTCATTCTCACCTCAAGACCGTGGGTAAGAAAGAGTATCTTGGCATCCTCCCCGCCCAACTCGATAACAACATCGGCATGGGGGACAAGTCTCTTTACCGCAACATTGGTGGCGTATACCTCCTGAGCAAAGCTGATCCCGCAGCTGTCCGCCAGTCCCATTCCCGCCGATCCGGAGATGCAGAGATCGGCCGAGGCCTCTGGAAACTGCCGCTTTATATCCTCCAAAAGCTCGGCCGTCTTTTCTCTGACCAAAGAAAAGTGCCGTCCGTATGTTTTGTAGAGTATATTCTCTTTCTCATCCAACACAACGCATTTAAGCGTTGTAGACCCTATATCAAGGCCGATTTTAATATTCATAATCCCTTCCTACCCAAGCGACTTATTCCCGAAAAACCTCTTATATTTCTTGTGATATTCTTTGTCGTTCTTCCTTAGAATAAAATATCTCTTTAAGCTCATATCTTTATTATAATAGAGCGAATTTACCCATTTGCCCTGTTTGATAAGGCTCTTTGTCTTGTGCAGGAGTGTTTTGTCCGATACATAGCGGAATATAATGCTCTTGGGTATTATTGTCCACAAAAACTCGTTGCCCGTGTCGGTGTATTCGGACGGTCTGTTGTAAACTAAATCATCGGCCATATATTTTGCCAGATTGTGTCCCGCCGCCGTAACAAAATAACTCGAACGCCCCTGCCTCAGATTTATCTCAAAGAACTTATACTCACCGTCACGGGGGTCGAGTTTTATGTCAAAATTCGCTATGCCTTTGTAGCCTATATCCTCCAGCATCCTCTTAACCCTGTCGGTAAGACTGCGGTCCTGCGTGCTGATCACGGCCGCATAACTGCCTATACCCTGCGGTGAGTGTTCCTCAAGCAGGGCATGACCGAGAGCGGCAAGCCTTACCCTGCCGTCACTGCCGCAGTAGCAGTTGAGAACCCGCATTTGTGAATCCTCACCCGGGACAAACTCCTGTATAATCAGCGGAGCCTTGTATGAAGAGGAATATATCGCCTTTGTTATGTTATTAAATTCATCGGCGTTATGGGCTATAAATACCTTCTTCTTATGCGGGAACGAGCAGTCCCAATATGCAACCGAATCGGACGCCTTTATTATCACCGGAAAACCTGTGTCCGGCAGTCTTTTTCCCATATCTTCTGCCGTGAATATCTCTGTTTTGGGATACTTGAATCCATATTGATCGCAGAGTTTGTAAAAACTTTCTTTTAGGCAGAGACGATAGTACATACCCTCATCCGGCACATGGAATCTGTACATATCCCGCAGTCTGTCCCTGTTGGACATGAGCAGTCGGACATAACCGTCCCCGCAGGGTATGAGCAGCTTGGTACCGGGGTTTTCCTCGTCAAACTCTGTAAGGGTTTTCACAAACACCTCGTCATCCTCAAGATCAGGCTCGGTTCTTTTTATATCGACTATGGAACTATTCGCAGTAGGAAGCAGCCTGCCTCTGCCTATAGCGGCCGAGATTATGCCGTATTCCTGATGAAAGGCTCGTGCCATCCCGTATACATTAACATCACTGCCCAGCAGAACAGGGGTGAAATCCGTATTCATATATTTCCTCCGTTATAGTAGTTTGGTTAAAATAGTAACATTAATATCTGCAATTGTCAATCATTCTTTCATTTGCAATCTACGAAAAAGGAAAAACACCCGCCGCTGCGGCGGCACCCTCTTTACGAAAGAGGGCTTGGGGCTTGAAATTTTAGGCTCCTGTAGGGTACGCACCCCTGTGCGTACCGCCCCTTTCGTGTCTTTCGTGTCTTTCGTGGTTGCAAAAATTGTCAATATATTTTTTCCCCCTTGCAAAAAGGGTCGAAATTTGTTATAATTATATGTATAGCAATGCTATATGAAACTTTAATTGTAGAGGGAGTCATGCAAAGTGGCGAATGTTAAGAGAGAAGCGTTTATGCTACCGGCGGTTTTGGTAAAGGGGAATATCATATTTCCTAAGACGGTGGTGAGTATAGAAATCAATGATATAAATTCACTCAAGGCCGTAAAGTATGCCATGGAGACCAAGAAACGTATACTGGTGGTGACCCAGCTTGACCCATCGGCGATACACAGCACGGGCGATATATCTACCGCAAATCTCTGTGAATGCGGGGTTGTGGCCGAGATAAAGCAGTGCGCCGTCTTCGGGGGAACGGCTCAGATTATCGTGAGTACATTGCACAAGGCGGAGTTGATAAAATATATCTTCAACTATCCCGTTACCGCCTTTATCGTAAAACGCCGCAAGGCTCCCCGTGTAAAGACCGACACGCTCAAGATGAAGGCTCTTATCAGATGCGCTCAGGATGCCTGTATTGCCTTTACGACTATATTCCCGCGGGTGCCGATAGGATATGCCGAAAGCATCCGCACTAAAAACGACCCCTATGAGCTGTTGGTCTATATATCCGATTTCTGCGTAACCCGCATGGAGGATAAGAAGAAACTGTTTGATATAGACGACATAGCCGAACAGCTTAGGACTTTGATAGATATATTACAGGAAGAGATGGAGATTCTCGGTCTTGAGCGTGAGGTGTTGTCCAAAACCAGAGACAGCATTGAATCGCACAATCGTGAGGCTTTTTTGCGGGAACAGCTCAAGGTGATCAAACAGGAACTGAGCGATGGCACGGGTGAAACAGAGGGTGAGGGCTATGAGAGTTATCCCCGTCGTATAGAAAGAATAGAGAATCTTGAGGAACAGCACAAGAATCTCCTGCTAAAAGAATCGGAACGGCTGAGCGAAATGCACTCGGCCTCACATGAGGCACTGATCATCCAGAATTACTTAGACACCGTTCTTGAGCTACCGTGGGACAATGCCACAAAGGATGAGATAAACCTAAGCGATGCCCGCAAGGCTCTCGACAAGGATCACCACGGTCTTGAGGATGTTAAGGAACGAATACTTGAGACACTGGCGGTCTATAAAATCAAAGGCTCTGTAAAGGGTCAGATAATCTGCTTGGCAGGACCTCCGGGTGTTGGAAAAACCTCGATAGCGCAGGCGATAGCGGGTGCGTTGGGGCGTAATTTTCAGCGTATTTCGTTAGGCGGTGTCAGCGATGAATCCGAGATACGGGGTCACCGCAGAACCTATATAGGAGCATTACCCGGCAGGATAATCAACGCTCTCAAGATGGCAGAGTCCCGCAATCCCGTCATACTGCTGGATGAGATAGACAAGATGGGCAAGAGTCTGCACGGCGATCCCGGAGCCGCTCTGCTGGAGGTTTTGGACAGCGAACAGAACGCAAAGTTTGTAGACCGCTATCTGAACATACCCTTTGACCTGAGCGATGTTCTCTTTATCACTACCGCCAACACATTGCAGAACATATCAAGACCGCTCTATGACCGCATGGAGGTTATAGAACTCACCAGCTATACACGGGAAGAAAAGTTTGCTATATGCAAAAAGCATCTTATTAAAAAGCAGCTGAAAAAGCACGGATTGACTGCAAGCCGTGTTAAAATCAACGACAAGGTTATATACACCCTGATCGACAACTATACAAAGGAATCGGGGGTTAGGCGATTGGAGCGGCATATAGCGTCTCTCTGCCGAAAGGCGGCGAAAAAACTCGCCGATCCCAATACCCAGACTATATCATTTACATCCAAAAATCTTGAGGAATACATAGGGGTCAAGAAATACAAACGTGAAGACGGTTCAGGCAAGGATGAAGTCGGGGTTGTAAACGGTCTTGCCTATACCACAGTCGGCGGGGAGACTATGCAGATAGAGGTCAGCGTCCTAAAAGGAACGGGCAAGCTCGAACTAACCGGAAGTTTGGGGGATGTGATGAAAGAATCGGCCAAAACCGCCGTCAGTTATGTTCGCAATTTGGCCCCGTCATACGGTATCTCCTCCGATTTTTACAAGGACAGCGACATACATATACACGTTCCGGAGGGCGCAACGCCAAAGGACGGCCCGTCGGCCGGCATAGCCCTAACCGTGGCGCTTATATCGGCCTTGTCGGACATTCCCGTGCGGCACGATGTCGCCATGACAGGCGAGGTCACGCTTAGGGGCAGGGTGTTGGCAATAGGCGGTCTCAAGGAAAAGACGATGGCGGCATACCGAGCCGGAATCGGCAATGTTATCATACCCGCAGGCAATCGAGCCGATCTGCGGGACATCGACAAAACCGTAACGGCCGGGCTGAACTTTATCACAGCCGACAGCATAAAGGATGTACTCGATAATTCTTTGGTGAGGTTGTAAGAAAAATGCGGAGAAAAACACACCGCCGCTACAATAACCACGGATGACCGGGGGCGGTCATCCCTACAGACCAACCCGCCGCAATAACCACGGTCGGCAGATTGCCGCCCCTACAGACCACCCCGCCGCAGCGGCGGCACCCTCTTTGCCAAAGAGGGCAGGGGCTTGTAATTTCAAACCCTGTAGGGTACGCACCCCTGTGCGTACCGTGGATACCGCAAATTCTGTGGGTGTTCTTGCCTCTCCCTTTGGGAGAGGTGTCATGCGTTAGCATGACGGAGAGGGCATGACGGTCGTGTCAAAAAAAACCTTGAATTACCCAATTGTTTATGTTATAATAAATGTAAAGGTATTAAAACAAGCAGAAACCAAGGATTAAAGGAGATACACCACCATGAAAAAACTACTAACCTTAACCCTCGCCATGCTGATGGCGCTTACCCTTGCCGCCTGCGGCGGCGATCGGTCGCAGTCCGAAAATAGCAGCAATGGCGACGAATCGGTGTCTGGTAACAGCACAAGCGAATCGGGTTCAGAGAGTATCGGTAACGAAAACTCCGCCACCAATTCCGGCAGTACAAGCAGCACAAGTGATGCCGCAAATTCGCAGGCGTCATACTTCCACACGGTTGTAGAAGACCGCAACCCTCCCGAACGCATAGCCATTATGCTCGAGGCGGGCAAACGTGAAAACACAACCCATGTGAGGATAAAATGGTATGATAATGACGTGACATACACCACCTATTCCTTTGTGGATATGGGCGTTGCGGGTGCGTATAATCCGGCGGGGGATATGTCGCTTTCGTTCACGTCGTTTAACCAAGACCACTACGACCCGGGCGACATGACAAACGTGTCCACCGCAAAAGTTGACTTGACCGTAACGTCAAGCGGTCTTTCCTACAATGTCAGCCGAGACGGAAACACCTACGGCTACCAGCTCCAAAGAATCACCAAAAGCGAGTACGAAAATTTACGGTATCATATATATTGATAGTTTTTTTGACCAATTACCTGCAATCGTAATTCGCCGGAGTCGTAACAGATTTCACGGTTGAAATATTTTAGAACATCACTCCCGAACAGACTGCGGAGTGATGTTCCCAATGCGAAAAACACACGGCAATGCTGCAACTCACGGTCGCCGAATTTAATCGAAACATCCGAAATGTATTGCAGCGGGGTTTTGTTCTCGTTCATCGCTAATGTCGCGCCGTGACTGTGATGCGGGCAGGATTCTAAAAATTCACGAGTATAACCGAGTTCATACAAAGTATCGCAGTTTACAGTTGTAAAATCTGAGCCAGAATCATACTTGAATCTCACATCACCAAGGCCTTTTCTATCGCCGGTTATCATCTGTGCATCAAACTCAACACGCCCTAAATTGTTGGGAGTGAACGGAATAATTATTGGCACCATAATTCAAGACCTCCAATTTGCGGAGTGTCATTGAATCCCTCAAAAACATATTTTCTACCCATGCTATAACCCAACAATTTGGATCTTGTGAACGCTTCGTCTTTGTCCGGTGTCACTAAAAAAATATCACCGATAACCTTGTTCGTGTTCGGTTCATCTTCGATATTCACCATAACTATCCATTGCTTTGGATATTTCATACTGGCTTCACCGCTCCATAATCTTTCCATAACGAATCCTCCTGAGTGTATTTTATCATACCTCTATCATACCAATTTCCGCAGAAAAAGTCAAGATGTTTGCGGGATAATTTCACGGTCACCGCAACCACGGTACGCACGGGGGTGCGTACCCTACTACATACCCTACCACCTAATTCCAATCTCCTTATCCATACGGAGAAAAACACCCGCCGCTGCGGCGGCACCCTCTTTACGCAAGAGGGCAGGGGCTTGTAATTT
>WRME01000005.1 GCA_009777275.1 Oscillospiraceae bacterium | reverse complement strand
CCTCTGTGGGGGGGGGGGGGCCGCGGGGCGGGGGGGTTTTTTTCCCCCCCCGCCTCCCGGGGGGGGAGGGGTGTCGCGGGGGGGGGGGGGGGGGGGGCCGACATTCTGCATTCTTAATTCTGCATTCTGCATTGTTCATCTTGCCGCTCTTACCGCTGCCATGAAACTCTCAACCTGTCTGTCGAAATCGATTGGTCGTGGGTTATCTATGCCATCAATAACATCATAACGGCGGTATGTTCTTATCAAAACCGAGGCCGGGCTGATAACGCCCCAATACATCGGGTTTATGTCGCCCGTCTTTTTGATAAGCTCGTTCATTTCCCAGATGGCGGCGGCATCGGGATCGGTTATTGCGGATCTGATTGCGTTACGATCTGCGGCGAAAATGTGCGAATAGCTCTCCGCCCAGAGATTCAGCCACATACCCGCAAGCGCCGCGCTTTCGTTGCTGTTGTTGGCAGGCAGGGCGATAACCTCGGTGTCGTGGTTGATTCCGTTTTGATACTCACCATTTTCTTTGTTCATCGGGAAAGGAACCATGCCCCATCCGTCTGCTGCGGAATAGTTTGCGTCCGGAAGACTGTAGGCTTGCGAGAGATAGAACAACGCTCTGCCCTCCATAAACGCCTTGGTCTGCACCGACCAGTCACGTTGGTCGACAGCTTCGTTCATAACAGATTTGTCTGCAATCAGCCATGATACCGCTGCTGTAATCGCCGTGATGTTCCTCATGCTTTCCATGTTGTTTTTGAAACCTCCGCTCGCTGTTCGCACTACCGGCTTCCCGCCCGCCGCAATATAGACGTGTCTGGTGACGGCGCCCGCCATATCAGCGCCCACAAACCCGAATTGATCCCCCGCAGTCGGACCGGGAACCCCGTCAATATCCTTGTAGGCTCTCGCACTAAGTTTCTGCATTTCCTCAAAGTTCCATTTTCTTTCCCGCACCATTTGGTAAAGTTGACCCGATGTCATCCCAACCTCGCCCAGAATCCGCTTGTTGAACATGAGGCTTGCGGCAGTATAGGCTGGCGACTTAAAATCGGGGAAGACAAACAGATTCTTGTCAAAAACTCTCGTTTGCTCGGTCATGTTGAGATCCCAAGTCGGGCTGTCCATCTGCATCTGCGGGATTTTGTTGAGATCCCGCCACAGCTGCAAGTCTACAGCCGTGCTGATACGGTGAACCCACGACACCATGATGTCTGAGAAGAAAGCATCACCGGTATAGATAGGCAGTCTCGCCGTCTCAAACAGAGCCATAGCGCCGCCGGGAATCTCTCTCATCACAAGCTCACAGCCGTACTCTGCATCAATGGCATTGATAGCCGCCTGTCGCAATGCTTTTTTGCCATCGGGGTCGTTACCTGCGTTGCCAAAGTATGTTCCGCCCGACCAGGCAACCGTTATCTTCTTGCCTCTGAGGCTATCGAGATTGTGCGATTCAATTGCGGGTTCATCATTCGGTCTTCTCCCCGAAATCATCGATCCCACGCTCGACTGCCGATCAGGCTCAGAGGTCTCCGGCGGTTTCTCCACGTCAAGGCACCAGTCACATTCTTCGCAGTATCCGCAGTCTTCCTCCTCGGGATCGACATAGACAACCGTGAACGCACCCTCGTCATCATCGTCCGGCTCACGAAAATCCGGGTCGCTGCTGCTGCAGCCACAACCCGACATGACCGCCATAAGCAGCATGGCCATTGTGAATAATGATAGTAATTTTTTCATGCGATCAACTCCTTTGTAATGCAGAATTAAGAATGCAGAATGCAGAATGGAGAAAAACACCCGCCGCTGCGGCAATCACGGATGACCGAGGGCGGTCATCCCTACGGTAACCACGGGCGGCAGATTGCCGCCCCTACAGCAATTCACAGGATTACACAAAGGACGGTACGCACAGGGGTGCGTACCCTACAGGGGCTTGAAATTACAACATTTCGTGTCTTTCGTGATTTTCGTGGTAAAAAAATAATTCTGCATTCTGCATTCTGCATTGTAATATCATTCTACACCATAATCCATCCCCCGTCTATGGGTTTTCCGAATCTGTAACCAATTTGTAACTATTTTTGTGGGTGATGCACAAAAATGGCGCGGTCGGTTTGGGTATGATCGCTAAAGAAATTGAACATTTTGTCATAAAGGTTACAATTTCAAGCCCCTGTAGGGTACGCACCCAACCCCCGCAACCTAAACTGGTAATAAATTCCTATAGCACAGATTTGTACTTTTTGCAGGCACGGGACTCCTTGATTTTGCGTTTATCTCGTGGTTTTGGTTTGTGTTTTCCAATATAAACCACATTCGCACTGATCGCACGCATCAACCTATCCAGTTCTCTGTTGCGTTCCAAATGATCGTCTATGAGTATAATTTTCACAAAACGCTCCCTCAATAGGGAAATACTGAAAGCTCTATTGGATTTTTGCGGATATTTATTACCCTTGTGAGCCGTCTTCTTCTCGATTTCTTTATCGGCGCTATGGCACATAAAGGATGATAAATTGGAAATATATAGCGTGGCAAATATGTCTTGCAGCACAATATTTGCCGATTGTCCCGAAAAACTGTCGATTTCCAATCGTGCTTTGAGTGTAAGATATTTGCTCTCAATACCCCATCGCTTTGCATAGAGCGAAAATAATTCCTCATCCGATACTTCATCGGTTGTCAGATTTGTTACCAATATTTCCCTATCGCCATCAGCAAGGGTAAAAACACAATGCCGCAAAGGAATGATTTCGCCATTTTTGTCGGTTGAAACGGGGTTGGCGACACTCGATGGGAGACGCATCACGAATTTTTGACAGTTTTCGTGAATTTCCCGCACTAATTCCGGTGACCAATAACCACGGTCAAACAAATACAATGCATCTCTTATGTCCTTCAATTCCTGTATTTGTTTTATCGCTAAAGCACGCTCTCCGACATCGAATCCCGACACTTTTGCATTAACGATAAACTCGTTGAGAACGTCGACAATGCCGCTAAGACGACACATTGCCTTGCCTTTTATTGTCGTGCTTTCCCCAAAATAGTCTCTAATGCTTTCGTTTTTCAGATCACCGACAAAAAACGATGTACCGTCTCCGGCGAAAATCCTAAATCCCTTATATTTCTTTAAATCGTCTCCAATTAATGCCAACTCACAAGATTTTTCGAAAAAATCCTCAAACGCCGTGTATTTAATTTTCTCACGCGCTTTTGTAAAAGCCTGTCGGGTTGGCAGATCGAGATGATTCTCGGCCCTGTTGAAATAAGTCATAATTTCCACTGCTACCGCCTTTTTTACCATATTCAGAATCATAAGAGCTGTGTTTTTAAAGGTCAAATGTTTCGGACTTCTCGAGAAACAATTGGGTGAAACTCGTTGACTGAGAGAAAACAACAACGAATTTATCTGAGCCTTTATGTATTCTGCGAGTATAATTTCCCTGTTTTTCATTTTTATCACCAAACATCAATTAGTAACACAAATGTGTCCTAATTCCATTATTTGGCATATTTCCATTTGTCAATTCGCATTTTACATAAAATTTGTGTTCGGTTTTTGTGAGGAATTTATTACCATCTTAGGTTGCGGGGGTTGGGTGCGTACCCCCGTGCGTACCGTTCTTAAAATATTTCGTGGTTTTAGTGTATTTCGTGGTTACAATAATTGTCAATTGTTCGTCACCTTGCCTCTCCCTTTGGGAGAGGTGTCACGCCGAGGCGTGACGGAGAGGGCGTGGCGGGGGGGGCGTGACGGTATAACCGAATTGGGTTTCCCGTAAAAAGGGGAAACCCAATTCTCGCTGTATTTATTTTTGTCCCTCGAAAGGGGGGAGGGCGATCTATTCCTGATTGCTCAGCTTTTTGTTCTTCCAGATGGTCAGTCCTACAAGAACCATCGCACAGGCGGCAATCAGAGCCAATATTACAAACAGCATAGCCTTGTTGTAATCGCCCGACGAAGGTGAGATGGTCATAACAACCTCATCGCCGCCCAACACAACCTTCAGATTCTTCATGTCCTTGACGTTGAGCACCATCTCATCGCCGTTCATGCCCGATTCTTCGTCCAAAGAGATTCTGAAGTACATAACACCTATAACCTCTTCATCGGTGTTTGAGAATTTCAGCTTCTGTCTGTCTAATCCTACATGGTCGATTTCAAATGCGCCGTCTTCCTCTGTTGTGAGGGATTCGCTGAATGATGCAGGGCCTTGGGTCTGTTTTGTTTCGAGCAGAACCATAACGTCCTTCATAACCCTGTTGCTTGTGTCGTAGACCTTTCCTGCAAGCATACTGAAGAAACTCAGCATATATGCCTCGGAATCAAAGTCGGCATCAAAGGCCGGGCCATAGTCTGTATAGCTCTGGGAGCCGTCTCCTGCCATAAGCGGGTCTCCCGCTCCTGCATAGAATGTGTCTGCCAGCCTTAATCTCGAGTTTGCTCCTGCTGATATAACCCTGATCTCGATAAATCCTTGCATGATCAGTCTGTCTTCTCCTGCATCGCGCAGGTCTACTCTGAGCCATTGATTGTTGAGGGTTTCGTCTACATACTGCTCGGTTATGAGTGCCATCGGGCCGTTCGAACCGCCTGCTCCGTATGAGTAGAACTGTAACATAACCGGGCCCTGAACCTCTCTTATGTTGAGGTAGAATGCCTCGATGTTGTCGTTAAACATATTATAGAATATGTCGGTTTTGGCTTCCATCCTAAGACCCGGCGCTCTGACTGTCGTTTCGTTTGCGCCCGGCTCGATTGTTGTTGTGTTGGGTACTACTATGTCGTTTCCGCCTCTGACGGGTATTGTTATCGGATCGGGTTTGCCGTCGTTATCCCTCTGTATATAGAGATCGTTTGTGCTGATAGGAGTGTTGAGCTTCTTAGAGTTCCTGACAAACTGCGGCTTGAAGTATGCCGATCGTGAGAAGAATATCGACGATATTTCTACATTGCCTGTTGTTTCAAGCTCGAATGTGAGATTGTCGTGGAGTTCTTCGATTGCAATGCTGTTCAGAGACCTGAGGTCTATAATGGTGAGACCGTTGCCGAATCCCGTCAGTTTCTCTACAGCCGGAGCATTCATCAGCATGAAATTTGAGTTCTCTGCTGTGTCTCTCAGCTTGAGATTGAGACTGGTGAGATTCTCTGCGCCGTTCTTTATATCTACCGCCATATACGGTCTTTGTGATACGCTGAACTTTCTCTCATAGGTCGGATGGAAAGTGAATACATCCGCACCCTTGAATGCCATTGATCCGTCGATGTTGACCTCGATAGCCGATGAGCCTTTGGTCTTGAGCAGCTCGGCTGAGGGCATTACCTGATAGTCCTGTGTCGGTCCGGCCGAATAGGGGTTAAAGAAGGGGTTGTTGGAGAGATATATTCCCTTGAGGTTTGTATCTCCATTCATAGAAACAAGGTTTATGTTCCAAAGATGTCCGGGTCTGTTGTCGTCAAAGAGCGCTTGCGACTTTGCAAAGGTTTCGGTGCTTACTCTGAAGAATCCGTTGATCTGGCTTCCGTGTAACCTCTGTCCGCCTGTTGTGGCTCCGAATCCTATCGAGTTCTCAAAGTCGTCCACGTTGTTTAGTCTAAGGTGATGGATGCTGGTTCCGTCTACATCTAAATACATATACTTGAAATCGTTCATGTCTATAAAAGGTTTGTTTACAAGAGCGTTATCGGTAAATTTCGCACCCGGCAGATCTACATAGCCGTATGAGTTGCCTACTATCTTCTTGTTTCCGTTTTCGTCCAATACAAAGGCGCCGTCGTCATCGGTTACATAGTCGCCAAGTCTGTAATAGGTATTGGCATCAGTAATAGGCGGATACTGCGATCTCAAAACATCGTATACACTCGTTGTCGGGAATCCTTTTGCACTAATCAGTTTTTTGTCGGGATCGCCCCATGTGATTGTTAATGGTCTGTTGAGGTCGTTTACTAAGGTGTAATCCTTATCTTTATCATATTTGCCATCGTCTACTCTTGCTTCTCTTGACATTTTTGAAAATTCGTATATCGGCCTTCTGTTGGTATCCAAACTTAACGTTATACGGTGAGGAGCACGAATGGTTCTCCGCTGATCGGAGGTATAGTAGCTATAACCGAATTTAGACGGACGGGATGGACAGGTTCTCGCACAGGTGTCGTTTCCATTTGCATTTACAGGATGCACGGGACATACTTCCACTCTGGCAGGATCGAGCCATATAAAGTTACCGCCGCCTGATCCGCCGTCGATCATCATCTCGCCGTTTGTTCTGAGTATCGAGCGTTGATTGATCCCATTGAAATCAAACGGAATAAACCCTAACTTCATGGTGTCTTCGCCATATTCTGCGACTTGATCAAATTCAAATGTCTCTACAACCCTTACATCGAGATAGGTTTCCATGACTTTCGGCGTAACGCCTTCTTTGAAGAAGGCTATAGCTACAGATTTTGATCCGATAGTCGATGTGTCGATCGCTCCGTAGCTCAGCGTTCCCTGGGACAGCTCATCCTTGGCAATATCCCACATTCCGCCGCCGTTCAGACTGAGTCCTATACCGATTCTGTATCTCGACAAAGGAGTGTCCGATCCAAGCAGATAGTCAAGACCGTATTTGTAAATGCCGTTTTCATCCTTGTCAACGCCGATGTGTTGTATGCTATGGTTGCTGTTCATACCTGCGTTATTGTTTTCTCCGCTTGAATACAAAACTTCGTTTTGGGGTCTTCTTATAACCGAAAGTTCGTTTATGCTGCGTGTTGCGACAGCTCCCGGAGGATTAACGAGATATGGGTCGTTAGATACCCAAACACCTGTTATAACAGAGGTGCGGGCGTTGTTAAAGTTGATACTCCTGATTTCTTTAACGCCATCAGGATTGGCGGCAGCAGATAGGTTTGTGCTTATGCCACTTGCGTCAAATCTCATAAGACCTGTAAATTCATTAACACAATAGTCTTCTCTGAAATGTTGGAATATTCTGTATGTTGTACCCTGCATACCATAGTTAGTCCTGTTGTCATGTCCGTTGATCCGCAGGTTGGCGGATCCGCCGGGTATGTTGGAATCAACCGCCCGTATCTCGGCATAGAGGTATTTGTACCCGCCGTTATCCGGATCCATGTTGAGATAACCGCCTCTTGTCAAATAATCATGCCCGGGTTCAAAGTTGAACATTGCGTTACCTGTTGCTCCATAGAACTCTAAGGATCCGTCCCACTTGGATACAACGCCGCCCACCGAAACAGAACTGGTTCTCAGATATACCCGTCTCGTATCTGCGTGGTCATTAGCGGCTCTGTACTCTTTCGGATCTTTGTCGAAATAGAAGACCTCGATGGTTTCGGTCAAAGGATCCTTTTTTCCAGGCACGGTGAGTTCGACAGTCACAACGGTAGGAACTGCACCCTCTTTGCTGTCAATTTCTTTTTGGGTGTTTACAGTAATTTTGTCCTTATCCGTGGTTTTGTCCTTTTCTTTATACCCCGGATTTATCTTAATGTTTTCAGCTATGTTTTCCATAAAGCCCTTTTGTACCCGCTCTTCAGCAGCACGATTCGGGAATGTACGATCGATCAATGCGTTGAAAAGCGCTCCGTCTAAGCTGACCTCTTCAAATGTATCAGTGCCGGGTCCGCCGCCATAGATATAGTCTGTCTTTGCGGGGAGAGATACGCCCTCGATCCCGGTAAAGGCAAGCGTTTCACCGTTCTCCTTCAGACCTAAATCGTGCGATCCCAAGAACAAGGGTTCGTTGGACAGCCAAAACTGTACTATAACAAGAGTGGCATCGTCCGCAGCGCCCATGCCGTCGCAGACTACATTCATAAAGAATCTTCTTGTATAGGAGCTTATTTTGCTTAGGTCGTAACAACCAACACCCGCTTTGTTATAGCCGGCTCTTGTATCGAAGAAACTCGTTCTGTTAAAACGGGGATTGGATGAATCATTATTGTCTATTCTTATGTGGTCGGGAGCGTTTTCCAAACCCTCTATCTCCACTTCTACATACAGATATTTATACATAGAGATTTCCACATGATAGGGTTCGTTACTAACTACAAGCCATCCGCCGCCTGCACTGCTGGTTCTTGCGATTTTGTAGGCTGTGGGATTGCCGGAACGGGTAAGAGAGGGAGCTGTAGCAGCATCAGAGTTTCCCCACACGCTTCCCAGCGGATTGGGTGTTGTGTATTTTGTATACTCATGCGCCGCCGCACCCGCATTATCAGAATCGTTTGCAAGCGCAACCGGACGTACCTTAGGTGCATTTTCGCTGGCCGTTACCGTGATAGCAAAGTTGAAAGGTGTAGATTGAGCAGGAACAGTTACAACTTCACCTGATGGGGTAATTCCCGAAAACTGGGTTGTTGTAATAGTAAACCAGTGGTTACCCGATTGGGGTTTAATTGATCCGTCTGCATTTCCTTGCACATGGGGTCTGTCGTAAAAGTCGGCAGGTGTCCATGTTTGCCGTGTTAAGACTATATGCTCTGCAGAAACTTCGTAATAATAATCTCCATTATTTACAATGAGCTGTATCTCAAGGTGATCTTTAAAGGCTTTGGAAAAGTTGGTTCTCGATTCTCCGCCGTCTTCTTTAAATTGGCCCTTGTAGATAAACGGATTCCGCACCGTGATTCCGGTCTTTCCGTAAACGCCTACATCCAAACCAACAGCGGCGCCGGGCTGGTCTGTAACCTCGCCGCCCTCTTCTGTCGGTTCGACATACGGCTCTTCTGTCACCTCGTCCTCTGTCTCGGATTCTTCGTAACTAACGCCGAAACCATCAGTCTCGGAAACTTCTGTCGCCCATGCAAAGTTAAACGCACTTATCACGCCGGAGCTGAGAACAGCAATAGCGCAAAGCATGGAAATTAGTTTTTTCATACCATTACCTCCTGTGAAATATTTGTTAGATTTGCTTCTCATAAAAATACCCTCCATATTTTTATTGGTTATATATATAAAGCGTTTTTACAAAACACCTATAGATACCAAAGGTTTTATCCGACGATTCCGCTTCTCTCGATACCCTGAACAAACGCCTTTTGGCAGAACAGGAAGAGAACAATCAGCGGGGCAATAGCGATCAGTGAGGCCGTGTTTACAATGATGGTGTTGTGGGTGTTGATTATCCCCTGCCCGACCGTTATCTGATCCCATAGGGCGAAGACCGATGTAGCGATTGTCGGCGCTTCTTCAAAGAGCACCCTTGAGTAGAATATGTCGGTCCATTGCCAGCAGAAGGAGAAGAGGAAGACGGTCATAAGAACCGGAACCGAAAGCGGCATAATGATTCTTAAAAAGGTCTTAGTAACCCCCGATCCGTCAACATAGGCGGCCTCGATAAGCTGATCGGGAACTCCGTTGAAAAACTGCCGCATGATCAGCGTATACAGTCCTGCTCTAAATCCGAATCCGGTGATTCCCAGTATTATCAACGGCCAGGGAGTATTGGTTATGTCTCCGGTACCCAAATTTAAAAACGGAAGATAGAACCCAACCCCCATATTGAAATACTTAAAGTATTTTACAATCGAAACGATAACCGTCTGAGGCGGAACTAAAATCGTAAAGACAATAAGCGCCGTGATAAGCCCCGAAATCTTGAGTTTAAACTTGGACAGACCGTATGCTACCACAGAGCATGATGCAGTTGTGAATACCGCATAGAGAATAGAGGTCAGGAAGGACATCATTGCGCCTTTTAGTATGTCTGTCTCTGTAAGGATCCGTATGTAATTAACCAAACTTGGGTTGCGCGGTATGAAAACAACGGTAGGATCCTGGGTATCGATAAGGGGCATAAAGGAGGTTGTTATTTTTGATATAAACGGGAAGAGTATGATAAACCCAAGCCCTATCAAAAGCACATACCTGAAAAAAGCGAAGATGAAAGCGAGCATATTCTTTTTGGTCAAAATGCGATCCAGCTTTAGCCGCCGGGTTAGCTCTGCGGCGTTGTTTGCGATTGTGTTTTCTTTTAAATCCATATTACCGTCAACTCCTTTCATTTAGCTTTCTTTTTGCTGATAGAATACAAATTTGTTTATAATCAATGCGACTACCACCAGAATCAACGATACTATCGCAAAGAATATCCATGCCATTGCTGCGGGTTCGCCTAATTTCGCAGTTCCTAAGGTCACAGCCTCTATATACATCATCATGGGTCCCGATGAACGGGTGAAGTAGTCTATTATGGTATAGAAGAGATTGACCAGAATCATGGGAGAGATCATGGGGAATGTGATCTTCCAGAAGCACTCCCATCCAGATGCTCCCTCAACATTTGCAGATTCGTAGATCGAATCGGGTATCGACTGCAGTCCGCTGAGGAATATGAGTATCTGAACGCCCGATTGGTTGACTATCGTCACAACATTGTTGATAAGCGTTACGACATAGTCGGTGGCCTGTACAGGCAGATTGAGCGACATCATAAATCTCATAATATCCTGAAAGTTAAACATTGCCGATGTTGTGTCTATTCCTCCGGCACCCATATCAAGGCTCTCGCTCATTCCCTGTTCGAGCAGCATTACGATACGGTTGCCCTCGTCCACCCTGTCTATAAGACCTGTCGCCAATATGACGGGTATGAAGAAGATTGCCCGAAAGGCTACCCTCCCTCGCATCTTTTGGTTGAGCAGCACCGCCACAAACAAACTGAACAGAATTATTATCGGGGTGTTGGTAAAGAGATTGCTCACCGACGTTGTAAGAATCTGGGTGTAGAGCCTGCCTCTTATAGAGCTGTTGGCTCGCATAACATCCTGTACGGCGTTTTCTCCGGTAAAGGCAAATTTGTAATTAACCAGAAGTCCGTCTTCATGGATCTGCCTGTGGTATCCGCTTGGTGTAAGGGTGTTCTCGGCAAAGCTGAATATCAGCGAATCGGCTATGATTACAAAGAAGAAGAAAACAAATCCCACGAAAAAAGGTATCAGGAAAAGAAGTCCTTTTTTCTTCATAGACCTATTCAGATCCACGGTTTTGCCTTTTTTCAGCGATTTTTCGATAACAGCCGTATACTCTGTCTCGCTCGCCGCTGCCGTCGCAACCTCTTGATCGGTAGCCTCTTGCTCGGTTTCGATTTTTTCCAAATTTTTATTCTCAGCCAACTGGGCACCTCCTCTTATCGTCTTTCATAGCTTTTCGCCTTGATTGTGATTCCGTTTTCGAGTGTAACATCTACACTTGCATAGTTGAGGTATATTTCGTCTCCGTCTTCATACTGTATATATACTATATCGTCTATAGGTCTCTCATGCTTTACTATTCGTTTTGAAAATACATCGGCTGCGGCATCCTTAATATAGTTATAATGTCTGATAAATGTATCTCCGTGCGCATCATAGGCTACGTTGTAGTATTCAAGGAACCAGGTGAATCTTAGCAGATGTATGTTGTCATAGGCTATGTTGAATGTGGGTGAGGTCTGGCTCTCGATACACTTGAGCAGATACTCCTCGATATAGGTCGATTCGTTTGCGGGAGGAGCAGAGAAGTTGACCGAGCCGTTGAGTACCATCTGTAAGAAAGGTATGTCGTATGTCTGCCCTGCGTATCCGCTCGATCCGAGCGGTATGTTGGAGACCCTCTTTGCGTATGGCAGAACATATGCGTTAGCTCCGAAAAAGTCGAGATCAATATCGTTGTTGTTCTTAACATTGGCAAGGGTGCTTTCGATTATATTCTGAGCCTCGTGTCTTGTGATGGTCCTTTTGTTCTTATAGTCACCGTTTAAGAATGTACCCCCAAGCCCGAACGAAACAGAGTTTGCATTTGTCTTGCCGTAGCTCTTGACAAAGGATTCTATGTAGCTCTCATACTTGCCGGGTGTGATGGTAAATGCCGCCGGACTCCATCGCCTTGTGTCGAGGGTAAGTCTTCTCAGGGTTCCGTACTGTCCGTTGAGCCTTCTTGTGGCGTCCCTCTTTGGTTTAAAGTTGCCCGATCGCATATTTGCCACAAAGAACTGCTCTGCACTTGGGTAGAATCCTATTCCCTCGTCACGGCAAAAGTCTGCAAGTTCGTCAAAGTCTTTGTCTGTGCCTAACGCTTTGTTTGTTGTAAATTTGTTATTCACGCTATAGTTCAGACCTGACTTCTGCCATCCCAAGAGTGAGAGATTGATATTCTCAACCCCCTTTGACCGCAGATCCTTTATTATGGTTATGTTGTCTTCATACCTTGTAAATTCCTGCATTTTGTCGTATCTAAAGGCGATAAACACCTCAGGCCGGGTTGCGGCTCCGATGGTATTCATATTAAAGGTGAGTTGGTTTTTGTTTTCGCCCGTCATTCCCTTGCCGATGAGATATTCTCTGTATTTGTTCGCCATCCCTACATATCCGGCCTCATCGCCGCTCAAGAAGTGATAGCTGACCACATAGTCGTCCTCGTGATACTTGTATCTGTCCCAGGTTATCGTACTGCGGACAACCGTCTCGAACCCTTGTGTGTTTCGGTCAACGAATGCGGTATCCCTGATGTTGTATGTAAAGTAGGGTCCCGTTCCGTAATACAGACCAACGCCCGCCAAGGCCATGTTGGTGTCTATGCCTGCCATTCCCTCGCTCTTTTCGATGATTCCCATCATTGCGGAATTGCCCGCTTTCACCCCGAATACCGGAAGATAGTAGTTCATCGAGAAACTTACCGGATATTCGTACATAAAGGAGGCATCGCGCCCGTAAACCCTGTTAGTGATACGGGATCCTCGATTGGGATTGTCATCGTTAAATGCCGCTATTGTTCCGCTGCCATCGGGTATGAAGAGATAGCCATCGGGATAGTCTTCCATCGTAACGGCTCCGAAATATTGCAGAAAGTCTATTCTGTCGAGCTTGAACAGCTCTGTGTCAAACTCTATAGAAGATGCGGGGAGGGTTACCCTCAGCCTGTCGGATTCAAGCTCGAATCTTGCTCTAAAGCTGAACAACGCCCCTACCTCTTCATCGATCACAACGCCGGCCTCCGCCAGGTCTCTGTCGGCATCCTCTCTGAAATAACCCGCTCTCTTGAATATATCCTCGTATCTGAGCCTTATCGCCTCAGGCAAAGGCTGTCTCATACGATAGGTTACTGCGTTTCTTTCGTTGGTGGGATCGGGTATAAGATTGATCTCTACAGCCTCGTATCCCTGGCTCCTAACCCCCGCAGTGATAGCATCGGTAACGCTGGTAATGGTTCCCGTCAAGCGGGAGAAATACATTTGACTTTCTATCAATTGGCGGTCGTCCGGGTCAAGCATGGCAAGAATCTTCTCGTATGCCTCGTCTGTGATAACCCTGGGGAGTATGTCGCTCTGAGGGTCGTCACCCAACGCCATGATCAGCTCGAATCCTCTGCCGTTGTCGAGCGGCTCTATATCAAACTGCCCGTTGATAACAGAATCCTTGTATGAATAGAGTTCATGCCTGGTTGTCTGCTGGTCATAATATGTCACGGTAAAGTTAGACTTAAATTTGTGCAGATTCTCTTCTCTGTATTTTCCCGTTCCCTCGTCTACATCATAGGGATAGGAGGAGAATATAGAGCCGTCAGCCGTGTTCTTAACCGCTATATTCATGTCCGATTCGTTGACGTACAGCTCGAGATTGCCATTCTTTGCGAATAGTTTCATCTCTGCTAACATCTCCTCTTGAGAGGAGTATCGCAGCTCCTTAATGGGCGGTTTCACGCTGAATTTTCTCGGACTGCTCTCCGCCTCTGTGACAGAGCTGTCCGGTTCCGCAAGCGTAAGATAATTCACGCTCGACAGGAACATGAACGCAGCAAGAGCGAATAACAGTATTTTTCTTAAAACAGATGCTTTTATAATCATCTTCATCATCTTCCTCCCCGCCTATAGCCTAAATGTAACTTCACGGTATATTTCCTGTATATAGGTCATAAATCTGCTGATTACGTTGAAGAAGAGCAGGAACAGGAATATCATAAATATGATAACAACTATGGTCAGCAGGCATACCATAAAGCTCTTTCCGGCCGTGTAGCTATGTGTGGATACTGTGCTTCCGTATATCAGGCAGACAACCCAGAATGTGCCGAGTGTCATCATAAGCTCTATGATCATAGCTTCTTCTGTAATAAGAATCCTTGTCAGTACCGATGCCGGAATGATAAAGAACATCAGCGGAGATGCCGCATAGCAGGTGGCTGTGTAGATCTCTACCAGTCTGCCCTTGCCGTCCATCAGAGAGGTCAGGCACCAACTGCCTACGGTCCATAACACAACAGGGACAAAGACCATACCAAGCGATCCCATTATGTTGATCTGATTGAAATCTCCCCCGAACAAATACCCTGTCAAAACATCCGAAATCATATAGGAGGCAGCGATAATTGTTAGTATTATCGATCCTGCCATAGGACCGCCTCGTCTCTCATTCTTGAGATCCCAGAATCCGTCAAAGGGATGGAATATAACATGGAATATGTAGACCATCTGCTCCTTGAGGGTTTTCTTTTGAGCCGAATCGAGGGTTTTTCTGTCTTTGTTGAACTTGAATGCGCTCTTGAATCCCCATGTTATCAAAACGGTTAATAATATGATAACAAGCGGTATCAGAACACCCCAACCCTCCATGAGTTCCTTTCTGTAATTCTGAAATGCTCTTGAATAGTAGAGCCTGTTGTTGGCGGCATAGAAATTGTCCATCGCTTCAGAATAGTTCTTTTCCTTGAGCTTTACCTTGCCTATTCCTATATAGGCCAGGTCAAAGTTGCTGTTCTGAGCTCTGAGATTGAGCCATATCGCTTCGGTTTCTTCCAAATCCTTGCTTTCGGTCATGTTTATGGCTTCGTCTATGAGTTTGCCGTACTCGGTCTTTTCAAAGAGGGTTATACTGCTGTTCTGAGAATCGAGAGCCAGTATGCTGTTGTCGTTATCTATATACTCTATAGCGGCAAGTGCGGCAAAGTTTCCAAGGGTCGTTCCCTGTCCGCCGAAGGCATAGAGCAGATTTCCCTCACTGTCGTAGGTGAATATTTTGTGGTGGCGTTTGTCCATAACGCTGTATATGTTGTTACCCGCTATAACCACATCTGCAAGATGGGAGGGGTCGGTATGTCCGTAGAAGACAATCTCGCCCACAGGCTGGAATGGTCCGTTTCTTACAAGAATGTCCTCTCCTCCGGGAGAAAACTTCTTGACCGGAGAAAACACATTAGAGTTTGATCTCGAATTTATAAGACTGTAGATCCTCCCCCTATCACTGGGGTATGAGGTAACATATATAAATCCGTCTTTGTCTACTCCGATTCCGGTAGGTGTGGCGGGGGTTACTCTGCCCCTGCCCCGTCTCTGTTCTTCCGATTGGAATGTCCTCCAAAATATATCACTCGGAGAGAGCTGGGTTCTCAGCGCTCCCATAAATCCCTCAAACTTGCCGCTTTCATCCATGGTGACAACGCCGCTGTTTGTATTTTCGGATATGACATTCAGTCTGCCTGTCATATCAATGGCCATCTTGAGCGGCTTGAACTCAAACTCTCCGGGGACGGTTCCGGGATCGGGTGACCATATAACCTTGACAAATGACCAGTCGTCCTTGTCGAATACCACTATTCTGTTCTTCTCTGTATCGCATACATAGATGTACCCGTGACCCTCTTCGTTGGTATGCAGATATATTCCTGTAGGTGTGTTAAAGGTATCGTTTCCGAAAGAGAGGTCGTTCCACTCATCATCCAGGTCGGCAAAGGGGTCGAAAAACTCGCCGTCGTCGTCGTCCGGGTCGTAAATCTGAAAGGGGATGTAGTCATCGTCTTCATCGCCATCGTTGTCATTATCGTTATCGCTGTTTCCGCTCTGGGAGGATGCCGACGAGAGATACTCGGGCGGTGTCGCCTGATCTCCGCTCTCAAATCTTCTTATTATATGCTTGAATCCAAAGTTTTTATCCAAAATAACGATTCTGTTATTGTTGGTGTCGGCGATGTATATATCGCCGCTATCAGGGTCGGACGTAATGTCCTTAGGTTCGTTGAGCGTTATATCTCCGAATGTTTTCACCTGCAAAACGGGTGAAAAGGCATGGGGCGAATCCTGAGCTACTCCGCTGTAGGAAACGGTGTATGTAACAAAAGACCTTTCGAGAGAGGCTGATGCCACAAATATATTGGAGAACAACATTACTGATATAATTGCCCAAACGAGAATCTTTGTCTTCTTCAAAATTAACCCCTCCTAATCCTTCATGCCTGACGATGACATTGTTTCAACTATCTTGCTCTGCGAGAATACGAATACCAGCACGGGCAGAATCATCATTATAACCGCCGCTGCTGCCGCGGCGCCCTGCCGCGTGACCCCCGCCGCCAAAATCTGACCCAGAGCATAGTTCAAAGTCTTCAGGCTTTCTTTTTGTATGTAGACCGTACCGCCTGTATTCCACAACCCTTGGAAGGATAGCACAATGAGGGTTAGCCAGGCCGGTTTTACCATCGGCATAACGATCTTCCAAAATGTGTTGAACTCGTTACTGCCGTCTATCTTTGCCGCCTCCAGCACGCTCTCGTTTATCATCTGATCCATAAACTGTTTCATCAGATACAGACCAAGCGATGAGGTAAAGGCGGGCAGTATAAGCACCAGGAAGTTGTTCATCATTCCCAGCCTTGAGAATATCAGGAAGGTCGGAACTCCTGTAACGGCTCCCGAGAACATCAGAGATAACACTATCATCTGGAACATTACCTTTTGTCCTCTAAACTTGTGCTTGGATATAGCGAATGCCGCCAGTGATGCTATTATAACGTGTCCGAATGTTCCTGTCACTGCCACAAGCAGTGTGTTGAATATATACTTTGAGAAGGGCACCCACGATTCCGACATAAGATTGAATAGATCAATAAAGTTCTTCATGGTCGGGTTACGCACGATAAGGCGGGGCGGGAAATACCAAAGCTCGTCAAGGGGTTTGAATGCGTTTGAAACGGCGAAGACGATCGGGAAGAGCATAAACAGACCGAAAACTCCGAGTATAACTGCGATAAGCACATCGCCTCCGGTCGAGCGGTTGAGCCGCTTTACCTTTGTTGCCTTGAGCTTGGCTGGGTCTACCGGACCTACCTTTTTGGGATTTAATAAAAGATGCAGTTCTTTTTCTTTTTTACTCATTCTCGCCATAATTATTCACCCACCTTTGAAATCAGACGTTTTATGACAAGGTTGGCGCCAATCATTATGAAGAAGAGCAATGTAGCGATAGCGCTCGCATAGCCCATCTCAAACCGCACGCCGCCATAGTCATTCAAGTGATTCATAATCGTATGTACCGCATAATCCTGCGATGGGTCTCCGAATAGCGCCGACACGACACCTCCGACAGAAAAGGCTCCGGTGATACTCATAACAGCCGAGAACATCATTTGGCTCTTCATCAGCGGCAGTGTTACAAACCAGAGTTCCTGCCATCTGTTGGATATTCCGTCAACAGCGGCCGCCTCATAGTAGGAGCGGTCAACCCCCTGGAATCCCGCAATAAAGGCAAGGAATCCGACGCCCAAGCTCATCCAGAGCGAAACCATGATGGCTATTCCCATCATGTAGTCGGGATTTCTCAGCCAGTTTACGGGGGTGATTATAAATCCGTATCTCATCAGTGTTCCGTTGAGATAGCCGTAAGAGTCGGTAGCAAAGAGCAGATTCCACATAAGGAACATATTTCCCGAAATGGTGGGAGCAAAGAATACAAAGGTTACAAGGGCTCGTACCTTAGGACGCAGTTCGTTGATAAACCATGCCATCAGCAATGACAGCATATAGCCGACAGGCCCTGTAACAAACGCCAATATAAGGGTATTCCTGATGGCCGTTAAAAATATCGAATCGGCGAAAAATAATCTGAAATAATTTTCAAACCAAATCCATTTAGGCGGCTGCAAAATGTCAAACGATGTAAAGCTGAAAACTATCGAGATCAGAACAGGAAGAACCGTGAATATCGAGAACCCTATCATATACGGCAGAATAAACAGATATGATACCGTTGTCTCTTTGGCGTTGCTCGGTCTTTTGTGATCAATTTGCTTCTTGATGAGAATCAGTCCTTTCAAATGTTTGTTATACTCCGGCGGAAAGCTATGTGAGGCAGACAGCCTCTATCCTTAGTTAAGTCCGAACTCCCTGCGTTTTCTGTGTAGTTCTTCATTAAGTTCGTCTATATATGAATTCATTGTTTCTGTCGGGTTTTCACGTCTGTTGTAGACCCTTGAGAAAGCAAATTCTACAATTCTTCCGGTATAGTATCCTCCGGGAACCTCCGGAACCGCCTTTACCGCCCTCATCTGTTCTAAGATGTTGTTTCTCTCCCTCGATGTCCATGTAAGATTGTCGAAGGCTTCTATGTTTGCGGTTGCGTATTTTGCCGACGGTCCAAGCACACTCTCGAGTTCTATAGCAAAACGGCTCTGCGTCTCTGCGCTCAACCACCATTTTACAAACTCCCAGGAACTGTCTGCATCCTTGGTGTTGGACATTATCATGGTAGACCCCGTTCCCGCTACCGATGTTCTCTCAAAACTTCCGTCAGGCTTTACAACACCGGGCATGGGAACGAAACTCCAAAGTCCTCTTATTTCCGGGGCAAAGAGATTGAGCTGGTTGTATGCCATATAATCCTGAATGGCACAGGGCATTTCCCCTGTTCTGAATCGGTTTGAGAAATCGTAGGCAATCGGAGCCCGGTACATGGTGAATATATCGCACATATCGCTGAATGCCTGAAGAGCCTCGTCCGAATCGAGATTGGTGTACCTGCCCTCTTCTTTATATAGGTCGATTCCCCGCTGGAAGAGCGCCAGCTGCAGACCGCCCATCCCCGATGGGAATCCTATCTGCATATTGTTTCTCGAGAGGGTCGGGATAAGTTTTACAAGATCGTCCCATGTGTTGGGAACATCTATGCCGAGTGCGGCAAATATATCTGTTCTATAGAAGAACATCGAGAATGACAGCGTTTCGGGAAGTCCGTATGTTCCCCCGTGGAATCGGTAGGGTATGTAGGAGTTGGGATGGAACCGCTCCAAAACATCGTCTAAATCGGGGAATTGGCTAAGATCGAGAACGGCGTTTCGCACCGCATAGTTGACAGGGTCTCCCTGTCCGTTCATAAGTGAGACATCCGGCCCCACCCCCGACAGTATCGACGGTAACAGCGTTCCGCCGCTTATAAGCTCGAGATCAACCGATATTTCGTGCTGTTTGGAGAAGGTCTCGTCCGCCATACGTCTGATGATCTGCGCCTGATCACGCCCCGTTACAACCCAAACCTTGATCTGCTTGTCATATTCCTCTGCTCCGGGTGATCGTGCTACCATAGAATAGTCTATAGTAAAGGAATAGAAGAATCTTTTTATGCTGAACCACATACTTGTAAAGAAATTTTTTGTCTCGGACGGAACCTCCGTCCCGCTCGGCACTATGTAGATCATGTCAAGTTCGAGAGGCTGATTGCGGGCCTCGTTTACCCACGTTCCGAGTGCGCCTATGTTGGTCTTGTAGTCATTAAAGTTTGCCGCTATGTTATGCGGTTTGTCAACCATGTTATCCAACTGGAATGTCATTCTGTTGAGCAACGCTGTATAGTCGCTCTTCTTTGCAAACTCCTCTATCCGTTCTGTGATTTCTTTTATCGTATCACTCTGCTGTTTGAGAGACTTGAGGGTTTCGGGAATGATCCTGTCAAACTCGTAGTCACGGTAGATGTCGGGGGTTGTGCCGACTATCATAAACATCTCGAGATATGCCTGATTAAGATTGGTAAGAACATTCTCAAGCCTTGAGAGCGTTTCGCTCATTTCGCCAAGGTCTACCTCAAGGGTGAGTATGTAGGGGGTGTCCTTTTCAAAATAGAACAACGCCTCCTGTCCGTCTGCCTCAACCGTTTTTCTGTACCAGTTATCGTTATATTCAAACTGCAGATTCCGCGCCTCTTCAAATGGGGTCTCACCGTTGATTAGCAGCGAACGGCTGACAAAGATTCCGACTTTATCTTTCTGCCTTGCTCTGAATGAAATTTTGTAGTTGCCCGATTCCTTTACACTAAACTCCCAGTTGATCTGTGATCCGACAACCTGCCATTTTGTTGAGCCGATGGTGTTGAGCTTTATTCTTCCGGCATCCTGCGGGGTTGTAAAGGGAGAAACGGGGTCGTTGCGGGGTGTGATGGATATATCCGAGTTGAATGAGGACAATTCTGCTTCTATATTAATGACATTTTCTTCATCGCTGAGATTGAGGGCATTGTCGGGAAGATGATCGACGCTCTTTCTGTATTCGGCATAGCTCATATACTCCGGAACCGGGATGAGCTTTATGTACTCGATGGCCATGTTGTCCGAAATCACGTTGAACCTTATCGTCCTTACTCCCTCGCTCAGTGCAACACGCATGGGCAGGGTTGTGTAGCGGGCGGGGTCTCTCTTGACCGTCAGCTGCCACTCTTCCTTTTCGGTAGGGAGTGACGACATATCGTTTCCTATAGAATCCTCTTCGATAGGACTGTTCTCCCACATCTTATGAAACTCTAAATATCCTGCCTCTCTAAAGGGCAGCTCTCCGTCTATATACATCTCTGTAACGGTGCTCCCGCTCTTGCCCTGATATGATGTATACTTTACCTCAACGGCATAGACCGCCGCAGAGGGAACCTCTATGGTCCACTCGGCATACTCATCCTGCTTCAATATAACAGCCTGATTTGTATTATTGCGGAATCCCGTCTCGATCATGGCTCCCTCGCTGAGCAGGGATGCGTTGTCGGGGGTCAGCTCTATCTCGTTCTTTGCCAGGGCAATGCCCTTTATGTTCTCGAGATAGTTTACATATGTATTCTTGACGGCGGTAAATACATTCCGGTCGCTTAGCGAATCCTCGCCCGATGTCAACCCCTGAGCCGCAGTCTGGGCTGTTTCACCGTCAGGGTTATCGGGATCAGCCTTTGCAACTCCGCCCGATGTGACAAGAATCGCCGCACAAATAAATAATGCCGAAAATCTAAACAAGGTTTTTTTCATTATCAATTTCCTCCGAATATATATTGATATAGTATATCTTACATCATACCAAAAGATATGTTATAGAACTATTTACAATCCGATAGACAAATTATAAGCTCCTGATTCAGATGCTTTTGCCGCATATATATGTATTCTAAAATTTCTGCCATATGATAAATAATGTGTGAAACTAATGTTTTTACCATAACCTATGTAAACACGATTACTACCATCGTATATATGTACAATTAGATTGGCATTGCCGCCTGATACAGAAACTAAATAATACCCGCCGCGCCATGCCTCAAAATCATAAATTACAAAAGATCCGCCGCCGGTAATGCCGCTACCCGAACCGGATTGACCATATAGATATGTTGGTGTTGGCCACGGTACTTCTGCGGCAGAAACGGTGAAACTTCCTGAAACATAATCATTTTCACCTTTTATTAACAAACGATATGAATATGATTCATCTAAATATACAGTAAAGCTAAAACCTTGATTCTGTCCTCCGCTGTTACCTTGGTCTATGAATGCACCGCCATAGTACATTTCGCCGATAAGATTCACAGAACAGTCTACAGTAATGGTATAATATCCGGGTGCTGAAGAGAAGAAAACGTAAATGTTTTCTTCGCCCGCATTAAGCGTATCGGTTATTGTAGTTGCTAAACTGAACCAAATATACTGTTCTTGCATTGACAGCGTATAGTCTCCGGTTGTTCCTGTTGTCGGTGAGGTATCAGCACCTCTTACTTTTAAATGGTATGTAGTCCAAGGGAGCAACTTGTGCTTTATCAGAAAATTATCCCCCGTTCCCCCATTGTCGTTAGAAGCAATTAATTTTCCGTTTAAATATAACTCTCCATAGGTGTCTGTCGTTCCGGTAGTAGTAAATGTATAAAACCCAATGTCATTGGGCGATATGCTATACCAATGAACATCACCCGCCGAAAGAGTTCCTGTTGCGGTGGGATTCCATGGGCTTAAATATATGGAATTAGCCGCAATTATTTGTGTTGCCTTATCCAATGCTCCCTTTGCATTAAGTCTGCCGCCTGTAACACACAAGCCATTCAATGCCGGAATCTCATCTACACCCTCCAAAATCGCCTGTTTTAATTGTGCTGTCGATAATTCGGGATAATGCGATTTTATCAACGCCGCTACTCCTGCGACATGAGGGGCAGCCATGGATGTGCCGGACATAGCGTGATAACCAGTTGAATTAATATTTGTAGGTACCGTGCTGAGAATGTTTGTACCCGGAGCGAACAGATGAACGCTGTTTGAACCATAATTAGAAGCATTCCACGACCAACCAAAATCTCCGGCAATAGCTCTTCTTTCGTCACCGTTTGACTCTAAGGTGGTTGCTCCAACTGAAATAATATTTTCTAAATCAAAAGAAGAGGGATAAGCAGCAAAATAATAATCAGTATCATTGTTAGCATCTTCATTTCCTGCTGCCGCTATTAATAAACCGCTATAAGATTCCACGGCTTCATACATTGCTTGAAAATCGGTTTGAGGCCACCCCCACCTATTCCATCTACCACTCAAATTAAGGACGGGGATGCCTATGAGTTCTGAGTACGCTAATGCTTGGATAAGTTCTGCTTCCGTTCCGTTTCCATATTGCCAAATCTTTAAGGGTACAATTGTTACATCCCAATTAACGCCGACAACGCCTTCGCCATTATTGCCTACTCCACCAATCGTCCCAGCTACATGTGTACCATGCGACCCATCATCCATCGGGTCAAAAAAGTTATACCCTGGAGAAAAGTTTCGTCCTAAGGTAAGATCAACATTGTTTGCTAAATCTGAATGAGTGTAGTCTACGCCAGTATCCATCACGCCAACTAATACACTGTGGCTTCCTGTTGTGATCTCCCAAGCTTCAGGTGCTTTTATTTTTTCTATGCCCCAAAGATTATCGCTCAAGAAAAAGGGATCGTTTGGAATTGAACACGGTGCTCCGATAATATTAGGTTCCGCATAGGCTATAAGTGGATTTTGTTTTAATATTTCAATGGCTGCAAGCATATCATTTTTACTGTCATTTGCTATATCGATAAGTAAGATCTGTCGAAGATTTTTACGAGGTTTATTTCTTAAAACATCCATAGAAGTGCTGGCGTTTTTGGAGCGTGCCATGTTTATTGTTTTTTCATCCATAAAGTCGGAAACATCGGTCAAATCCTTTGCCGACAAGACATCAACACCAAGAAACAAGGAATCAGAAAGTCTATGTTGTGTCGAAGCTGTTGATGAATCAGCCATTGCGTTAAACGAATCAATGTCGTTTCGTGTTATATATGTTCCATCGTTCAAACCAACAATCAGTTGACCGGGTACATACCCTATCCCTTCATCAACGCTATTTTCATTAAATCCATTAGCACTCACTGTGATGGAAGAAATTCCTGTTGATAAAAATACAAAAACAATAATGCAAGAAATAAGTTTTTTAAACACTGTTATATCCTCCTTTTGTTTTGTATGCATCGGCGTTATGCCAATGAAATTTTCTGTTTATGACACACAACCAAGTTTAATGTCATCTTACAATTTACATCGCAGATGATGAAATTGTGATTGGGGCATATATAGAAATAGGTTGACCAGATAAATGCTCTACTTTCAAAACAGCAATAATGTTTTTAAAATCATTCTGTGCGACTATTTTACCTTTCGTGACAACAAACTCCCCCGGTTGTATGATTCCTCTATATATTACTGTTAATAAACCATGACCGGCAATATAATGCCTTTGACCATTTTGGGTTTCTACCCATAAGCTCATTCCGTTTGAAGGCATCGAAGAATCCCATGTATGCACATCTTCCTGACCTATATTTGTTGCCCGCACCGTTACATTAATATTGTCACCTATAATATATTCACATTTATCAAATATGATCTCAAATAAAATGCCATCCGTAGATTTAGAAAACACTTTCCTACTCTCATGCTCTTTCCAAATACTCTCTACATCTTCAGCAGTAATCCATCCGGATTCATATGCGTCTTCAATCGCCATGAATGTAGAATCTCTATAAATATGAATTGATTGACTACTGCCAAATCTAAACATATGTTCAGCAATTTCAATATGGCGTTCTATGTCATCAGCTACGACACCACCCATGAAAATAACTTCGCAACCGCTGTATCTGCCGTAATATTTCTCAATCCAAATTCTATCTTCACCTTGTGGGATATAAATATCACTTATATAGCATAGAAAATCCTCAATAATACGCTGTTCCATTTCCGATGCGAGTTCAGGTTTTGTCGGTTTTATATTATAATAATATCCAATATTTTTCAAATCTTCCTGTGTCAACAGCTTTTGTTCATAAGCAGAACCCAATTGGATAAAATCTCCGTCACACCAAACAAGGATGGTATTTCCATCGGGATAATAAAATGTCACACCTGCAATTTCTTCTATTGATGGCATAAGAGGATAACAATAAAAATTATCAAACATCATCACTGCAACATTTTGGTTATAAGTGCCGTAGTAGGCGATTTCCACTTTGTCGATAGTGTATTCTGAGCCTGTATAATCGGGGTGTTCAGGGTATCCTGCAACCCAATCCTCTTTTATTCTGATCTCCATTTCTTCACTCAATGGCTCTATCTGCTTCCCGCTCCCGCTCTTCTCCCTCAATATAATCCCCCTAACGGCTATCATGCTGAATATGTTCACAACTCCGATTCCGTTCACATCGGCGGCGGCAAGCCCACGCTCGCACAGTCTGTCAGTACCAAGGATGTGGTTACGGATTGCGATAATGTCTGCGACATTAACGACACCGTTGTTGTCGGCATCACCGGGGAGCATAGGGGAATCTGCGAGGGAGGGCAAAACCGACACCGATATTATAAGAAAAGACGACATAATTAATGATAATATTTTTTTCATTTCATCCATCCTCCTCTATCGAATTTACATCCATATGACATATTAACATTTTAAAGACACGTTTGTCAATTGAAAAATCAATATTTTTAGTCAAAATCACTAAAGTTGTCATATGTCACAAAAAATTACTTGCATTTTTGTCTATTCTGCATATTGTTTTCTTGTTTGATTTGTAGTAGAATGTTTATGGGTAGTAATGCGCATTATCTTTGAGTGTCGCATTTGCCGATTTCAATGATTGCGTTACTGCGCGTTATTATTTAATATTTTAAAGGAGGATTTCACTATGAGCAAATTTCTGAAAGGCCGCATACTGTTACGAGTTGTTTCGGCAGCTATATGCGCCGCCATGTTCGTCAGCATGGCTGCGTGCGGCAGATCACAGGTAAGCGATGACCCTGATGACGAAGAAGAGCCCGAAATCATCGTAATCCAAGGTGAAGACGAGGAGGACTGCGATTATTGCGGAGAGTGCGACTGGTGTCTTGAGTATGAGGAACAACTTGCACAACAAGACAACGAGGCAGCAAACAACAATAACGACAGATCCAGCAGATCCAATGTCAGCATCCCAACTCTCGAGGGAGACAAACAGACTGTACAGGGTATAGACGACCTTAGAGGCAAAAAGATGGTTGTCGCCTGGGCAGGAGGAACATTCTTCGGCAACGAGGGTAACGACCCCGATGGAAGAAAGGCTACCCGCCAGGCCGCTATCGACAGAATCGATGCAGAATTTGGCTGCGAGTTTGTAGCCCGCGACATTCCTGGCGGAGCTTTCGCCCTGCTTGAGGTAGCAAGACCGATCATCTATGCCGGTTCTTTCTTCTCAGACATCATGGTATCATGGGTTCACCGTATCGGAACAGCTGTAGATCTTCAGCTGTGGAAGGACCTTAACAGGGTTCCCGAGATGCAGATGGACAATCCAAAATGGGATCTCAACATGACCGAGCAGACAAAAGTTTTCGGCAAAAACCTATTTGTTTTCCCCGACTTTAAGTCACCTGCCTATACCGCCAACTGCCTTATGTTCAACAAGAGAATACTCGGCGAAGTCGGTATGACCTCTGCTCAGCTCTACCAAATGGTAAGAGAAAGAAAATGGACATTCCAGGAGATGCAGAGAATCAGCGCAAGAGCCTACAAGGACATTGACGGAGTTCCCGGTGCTTCTGTAGGAGACCAGTTCGGATTCGTGGGCGTTGATATGCCCGGCGGTGTTGCCAAGCACGTTTTCTTAGCAGCAGGAGGACAACCGACAACTAGAACATCCGATGGCGGCTTTAGAAACAACATGGAAAACATGAAGAACATCTCGGCCCTTACAACAATGGCTTCATGGCTGACATCTGACAGATCCGTTATGAACGAGCAGATCGACCAGCGTATATGGGAACGGCAGACCGATGCGTTTATGCAAGGCAGAGCATTGTTCTATCTCTCAGAGGCCTACAGACTTCCGGATGCAAACTATTCCGCCTCAGACGGCTGGGGCATGGTTCCATTCCCGACATCTAAGGCAGGAGAAGACTACAAGAGCGGTATCAACCACAACACAGAGGTTATCGCTATTCCCTCCAACAGCACTCTCGACAGCTCAGCTCTCGCAGGATATTGGCTCAACGAATGGATCGAGGGTTATTCGCAGATATTTGCGGCGGATCTTGCCACAACAATCTCGAGAATCACCGACCCTGATGCCGCCACTATCATCGAAATGAACGAGCTTATCAAGAAGACCGGCAATATGGATCCGCTCTACTGGGGAGTTATCAGCCCGGGCGGAAACATGATCAGATTGTATCGCCGTGAAGAAACAGATGCGGCACAGTCTGTAAAAGCAGTAAACTTTGACCTGCAGGTCAACAACTTCCTTGCAGCGGTAAGAGCTGTAAAATAAACATAAAATCAAAATAACGGCATTCATTCTCCCGCCGTCCTAAAAGCCGGCGGGAGGATGGAAAATTTTTTACATTACGAGGTGTTTCTATGTACAAGTTAAAGCTTATCTCGATCATCACCTGTCTTATGATTACTTTTGGCATTATCGGTACCCTTACCTCCTGCACTTCATGCGATGATAGTCTCGATGCAAGCGGCAGCAGAACCCGTGTGCAGATAACCCAGGTCAACAGCGGAAGAACAAGGGCTCCCCGTACAGCGCCCCCGCGTTCTGAGGGAGAAGGATTTCTTGACGACGACTACGATGACGACTATGAACCGGAAGATTATGTCGAAGAGATCGAACTCAAGATCGATCAAATCGCCGTTGTTCCGAGAATCGCTCCAAGACGGGGCGACATGAAGGAATCGATCGTCTATGATGTCAATGTTCTTCAGGTCGGAGCCGATCCTACCGGAAGAGCCGACAGTACCGAATACATCAATGCGGCGCTGGAGGCTGTCGGACGTGACAGCGAAACCCGCTCATCGGGCGGTACAGTCTACATACCAAGCGGAAGATACAGAATAACCGATACTCTGAATGTTCCTGCCGGCGTTAATCTTATCGGCGACTGGGTCAGCCCCAAAGATGGCGGTCTCGGCAAGGGTACCATACTCATGGTCTACCATGCCAGAGGAAGCCTTGACGAGGGCGAAGGCATGGCTGTTGCGGCAAAAGACCACACAGCAGTCAGAGATTTGACCTTTTGGTATCCTCAGCAAACTATCGACAATATCGTGCCATATCCCTGGACGGTATCCACAAGCGGAAACGCTACCGTTGCAAACCTGACCTTTATCAACTCCTACAACGGTATCGACAGCAACAGCAGCTCCTGCGTAACCTTTAGGGATATATACGGCACTTTCTTAAATACAGGAGCTCGTATGGGTAATGCGGGAGACGTTCCCCGATTTGAGGAGATCTACCACAGCCCTGCCTATTGGGGAGACAGCGGACTTCCCGGTTCTCCTCAGGGTGACGACTATACCGAGCTAACCCTCTTCTGCCGTTACAACTCTGTTGTTATCCATCAGACAAGCAACCTTGACTGGGGTATTTGGTACGGTCTCTATGTTGACCATGCCCGAATCGGCTATCTAACCGATTATGGTAACTGTTCATTTACCCAAATGATAATGACCAATGTCGACTACGGATTCTATTTCGAGAATGGCGCGGGAGGTCCCATGATGTCCGACCTTGATATAGAGGCAAATGAGGCGGGTATCTATTTTGAGGAGGCTCCTCAAAATCCCAGGTGGCTGAATGTATCGTCCAGCCGATTCGGCGGCAATCCCAAGTACGGTATACAAACCAAAAACAAGAGGAATTTTGTTGTTTCGTTAAATGCTACCGTTTTCGAGAACTGGCAGATAGCCGCCGTCTTGATGGAGGGTTCTACCCTGCTGGTGTCCAACAGTCACTTTAAACAGGACAGCGTTCCTTTCATCGTTACCAATGACGACTTTAAGAGAGCAATAATCTTAGGCAGTACATTTGCATATACCGCCGATGAAATGCTCTTTGAGCCGACCATTCGTAACAAACAGGTCAGAGACGATGAATACAAAGACGTACCGAGCCATCCCGTATATGAATACGAGTTTGCTCCCCGTCTTGAACCAAGCGTAAAGAGGGTATTCAACGTAATGGATTACGGTGCAAGACCTATTTATACAAACGATGACCATTCAACACCCGCTTTTGACAACACCGCCGCATTCCAAAAAGCCCTTGACGCCGCCGGAAAGGCAGGCGGAGGATTTGTCGTAGTTCCTGCCGGAACATTCAGGCTGGACGGATTTATCACCGTTCCGACAAATGTCGAGCTTAGAGGAACCAACGAAAACAAGGGTGGTCTCTCGACAGTCGGAGAATCGAGTGTTCTTCTCGCCTATGGCGGCAAGAGAGACATATGCTGGTGCGTTGTGGATAACCTTGCCGAATGTCGTCCCGGCTGTGTCGGCGGCGCTTTCAGAAACATCGACAACGAACTCTACAAAAGTCCTACAGCTACCCCCGAACAAAGGGCGCAGATGGAGGCCGACCTTGCCTTCAACAGGGCACTTCCTCAGTACGGCCCGCTGCTTGACGACATCAGGGTTGCGGGACAGCAGGCGTTCATCACGCTCTCGCCCGGATCGGGCGCCCGCGGTATCTCTGTCGGCCATCCTGAGCAGGGTCATACACTGCACGCAACACTGGGCGAAACAGCAGACTCGGACGTAGGAACAGGCGATGTTGATGAAGAAATGCACATTGTGCAGGATCATCAGAGGGTTAAGGAGTATCCTCCTGTAATCAGAGGTGACAGAAACACATGGATCTATCAGGTTGGTTCCTACAACCCATACTATGGGTACGACTTTATGACCAACAATTCTTCCGGATCTGTAGCGGCGGACTTCTATTGTTCTCCCGCTCCCGTAACCATTTCTGTTGGACACGGTACCCGTGGATTCTATTATCAGGATCTCCAGACCAACGCCTCTATCGTTACCCAGCGTCTTGGTATGCAGGGTCTGATGGAACGTGACGATGTTACATGGAGAGACTTTACCGGAGGAAACGGAGCAGTCTATGCTTGGATGCTTCAAAACGCTGTCGGTATCAGGGTCGGCGATGTTAAGGATTCAAAATTCTTTACATCATTCCAGTTTGGTCCTATGATCGGAACAGAGCTTGTTAAGGATGCTTTCACAGGCGGCTCGGCCGATATGGTAACACTTGCGGTAAACTATGACGGTGCTCGTGACGGTATTGTCGGACGAGACGGATCCACAGCTAATATAACATCTATCCAAATGATGGGGGTTATATTCGGAAAGAATCCGAGATACCCGAAAGATCATAAGAATCATCACGGTTATCTCACCGTTACAGAACCCGGGTTTAACGGAGACATTGCTTTCGACGGTATGCGCGTATGGTCAGGTAACAGCCACTTGTCTCAGATTAGAGGCGGAAGGGTTACATACAACATGGGAAGCGTTGACCCCTGCGCTACAGCTGCCGATAACGACTATGCCAATGTTACCAAGCCGATTAAACCTACCATGAACGAATGTTACGGCGGCGGAACGCTCAATATGTTTAATCTGTATTTCAGCGATCTTTCATATTCCGCTTATTACAACAGCGGGGCTAAAGGTATAGTAGCCGGCAACGCCAACAGAGGTAATGGAGCGAGTGATGTTGTCAATATATTCAGCGGATCAAGCGATGTTGTCTTCGCAACCCACACCCGAGATGCCTCAATCAATCTAAACGGAAGACTGACCGTCCATTAAGGTTGAGGTTATGCGGATATAAGCGATACTTGTCAGAAACAAACCTAAACACAAAATTATAAATTAACAAAATGCCGGCGCTATGTCCGGCATTTTGGTTTGTGGACGGTCTCTCCCGTTATGCCATGATGAACACGGTATGCACGGGGGTGCATACCCTACCCCACCCCCACTGCCGCCTTCCCCCTCCCCCTTCCCCCGCCCCGGCCCGGCGCCCCCCGCCAGCACCACAGCCACCATCCGCGTCACCAATCATTTCACA
>WRME01000004.1 GCA_009777275.1 Oscillospiraceae bacterium | reverse complement strand
GGGACGGGCCCATTCTAAAGAGGGCAAGCTCCAGGTAGAACTCGCCCAACAGAGGTATTATCTCCCCCGGCTGTCGGGCCTTGGAACCTCTCTGTCAAGATTGGGCGGCGGAATAGGGACACGGGGTCCTGGAGAAACAAAACTCGAGAGCGACCGCCGTCATATCAGACGGAGGATAGATGCTCTCTCCAAAGAGCTTGAAGAACTCGACAAACGCCGCCGTCTCCGCAGAGAACGCCGCAAGAAAGACATGGTAACGACAGTCGCCATTGTCGGATACACCAATGCGGGCAAGTCAACACTGCTCAACACCCTCACGGGTGCGGGTGTTCTTGCCGAAAACAAGCTCTTTGCCACCCTTGACACAACATCGAGATCCTTGCTCCTGCCTGACGGACGAGAGGTCATGCTTATTGATACAGTCGGGCTAATACGGCGTCTGCCCCACCATCTGATTCAGGCGTTCAAGTCAACTCTGGGTGAGATGAGCAGCGCCGATCTTATCCTCCATATCTGCGATGCCTCGAGCGTAGATTGCTTATCTCAGATGGAGGTCTGTGATAAATTGTTAGAAGAACTGGGATGCGGAAGCATTCCTTTAATAAATGTATTCAACAAATGCGATATAGCCCGGGACGGAATCATTACAGGATCACAGGGCGCCGCCATCAGTGCCAAGACGGGACAGGGCATAGATGAGCTGCTGCAAAAGATAGCAGGCAAACTGTCGGGAACGGTGCAGATAGAGATAAACATTCCCTATTCAAAGGGGTCTTTGGGTGCTTTGATACGGGCAAACGGCAAGGTATTGTCGGAAGAATTTACCCCAAGCGGAGTGTTGACCAAGGCAATCGTAGATGTTATGATAATCAAGGAACTCGGAGAGTGTGAGATAGCATGAACAAGGTTAATCTATACGCAGACGGTGCCTGCAGCGGCAATCCCGGCCCGGGAGGATGGGGTACCATCTTGGAATGTCGAGGATATGAGAAAGAGCTAAGCGGAGGAGAACCCCAGACCACCAACAACCGCATGGAACTGACAGGCATAATCGAGGGGCTGAAGAACCTAAATCAAGCCTGCCATGTCACCGTGTACAGCGATTCAAAATACATAACCGACAGCATAAACAAAGGCTGGGTATATAGCTGGCAGAGAAACGGATGGCGGAAATCGGACAAGTCCCCCGCTCTGAATGTGGATCTGTGGCAGGAACTTCTCGATTTGATCGGCAGACATAAGGTTACCTTTGTCTGGATAAAGGGTCATGCAGGGCATCGGTATAACGAGCGGTGCGATGAGATGGCGGTAGAGCAGAGCAAAATCAAGGGTCGGAGGTTGTGATTATGGCGGCAATATTCGGTCCGGCGGGAACCGATAACGGGTTTAAGCAATCAGAATACAAGAATCGGGACGACATCCCCGAATATCTGAGCAAGATGGGGCTTAGCGCCTTTGAGTATCAATGCGGACGGGGAGTGAATATCAGCGATGATTCGGCCGAACAATTCGGACAGGCCGCCAAACGGCACAACATAACCCTGTCGCTGCACGCTCCCTATTTTATATCACTCTCAAGCATCGACCCCGCCAAGCGTGACGCAAGCATAGGCTACATCCTCGCCTCTCTCAAGGCGGCAGGTATGATGGGAGCCGAGCGAATCGTGGTACACTCGGGTTCCTGTGCTAAAATAACAAGACAGCAGGCAATGACCCTCGCAAAGGACACACTGCAAAAAGCGGTCAGCGCCGCCGATAATGAGGGTTACTCGTCCATGCGTATCTGCCCTGAAACGATGGGGAAGATAAATCAGCTGGGCGATCTTGACGAAGTTTTGGAGCTGTGTCTTATAGATGAGCGGCTTATTCCCTGTGTGGATTTCGGTCATCTTAACGCCCGCACTCAGGGCGGAATCAAGAACGAATCCGATTATGCCGCTGTTTTTGAGGCTATCGAGAGAAAACTTGGTATAGATAGGGTAAAGAACATTCATATCCATTTCAGCAAAATCGAATATACATCCGGCGGCGAAAAAAAGCACCTCACCTTTGCGGATACCATATACGGACCCGAATTTATGCCGCTTGCCGCCATTATCGCAAAAAGAAATCTCTCACCCGTTATCATCTGCGAATCGGACGGAACCCAATCGAAGGATGCTCTTTGGATGAAAGAAAAATATGAGGATTTGTTATGAAATCTCTTGCGGGATACATAGGTGTTGCTTTGTTTGCGGTATTTGCATTTAGTATGCAGTCTGCCGCAGTAGACAAGACCGCTCTGCAAGATCTGGTGACATGGGCAGAATCCTATTATACCGAAGAAGAGCTGAGCCGATACACCGCCGTTTCTGTGTATGTATACAGAAACACACTCTTTGAAGCAAAACTGGTCCTGCTCTATGATTTTGTATATCCGCATGAGGTGGACAATGCGATCTATTCGTTAGAACTCGCCATCAGCCGATTGGAGCGTAATCCGCCCGAAAAGGGTGATGCCGATCACAACGGAAGAATCAATGTCGCAGACATTATCGTAATCAGAGACCACATCCTCGGAACGGCCCGTCTAACCGATCAACTCGCCCTTTGGGCCGCCGACGCCAACAGCGATGGCGTGATAAATATATTCGATATGCTGACGATTAGGGATGTGATATTGAGGAACGCCCTCTCCGAAACGCCCTCTCAGTCGGCGTTGCCGCCGACAGCTCTCCCAAAGGGAGAGCCAAGAGTGTCCTATACAAACTCCGTGTGTCACCTTGCCTCTCCCTTTGGGAGAGGTGTCATGCGTTAGCATGACGGAGAGGGCGACATTCTGCATTCTGCATTCTTAATTCTGCATTGATATAATTGTTAATTGTTCTTTGTTACATTGCTCACTGTCCGACATATCGGCAGGGTCAGCGATGCTGCTATGAAATTGCTGATGGCGTGGGTTATGTCGAAGGGCAGTCCCGCTATGACCCATGCTATGGTTTGATTGAGACTGAGCCCGTAAACCAGCGCCTGAAATGGTGCGTAGAGCAGACCGAAGGATAACCCGTGAATCCCGCAGATGCACATATATACTGCGGGTTTTATTTTTGTGGGTATCTTCAGCTTTTCCGCTAACAGAATCATTCCCCACAATGGCAGCCATATATACAGATAGGGAACCCACCACAACGCAAATCCATGTACTATCCCATCGAGCGTGACATAGATGTATAGCGGGATCAGCGCTTTTGTGCGATACAATACGGCGGCAACGGCGATAAACAATCCCAATAGATGAATATTCGGTATATTCTGCATGAGAAACTTTGTTAAGAACATCAATGAGCCTAACATGGCAAACTCGGCCGTTTCGAGTATTGTTATCTTAGGCCTCGGTATATATAAACGCATATGTTTTTCCATCCTCTACAGGGGTGGCGCTCACTCCCGACATGGCATAATCGCCGTCTACATAAAACGCCCAATACGCCTTGTCGAGATCGTAATCAGCCCTGATTCCGTCTATTTTTTTTATGTCAAGCCCGAATATCGGATCCTGCTCACCCTCGGCCAACCCAAGCTCCAGCAATGCGTCTCCGAGATAGTCTTGTGAGGTCTTTAGCTCATGCAGGGTTGTGTCACCCTCATAGACAACCTCTACTCTAAACTCCTTCTCCCCCTCTGTCGGTTTGCTTGACCCGCATCCCGACAGTATCAGGACGAATATGGCTATAATTGCAAATATCTTTTTCATATGGGCATGCTCCTTTTTTTTCGTAATATCGTTCCGGTTGGGACGGTTTTATCGCATTTTATATAGAAATCCATCTTAGAGTGGGGTACCGATTGGACGGGACTGCGGCTGTTATCGAGCAGCTCGGTTACCTCGAGCATCCATGGCTCCTTGCCCGGCTCCAAGACCTCGACACTCTCCCCCAGCTCAAACTTGTTCCGCTGACTGCATTTTAGATAGCCGTCATGGCTGTATTCTACAATCGCAACAACATCCCAATCACGGATGTATCCTGCGTTTTCGTGAAACTGTTCGGCACCGTCCCTGCCAAAGTAAAAACCCGTGCCGTACTGCCTGTGGCTCACCTTGCCGACTTCATCCTTGACCCATTGCGGAATGTCGCCCCTGCCGACACTGTCGATGGCTGCTCTGTATGCGTTTGTTATGACCGAAACATAGTATGACGATTTTGCCCTGCCCTCTATCTTGAATCCGGTAACACCTGCCTCGGCAAGTCGGTCGATATGCTCAAGCATAGAGAGATCCTTTGCGTTTAGGATATATGTTCCGTCCTCGTCTTCCTGTGCGGTATATGTCTCCCCCGGTCTGCCGATCTCGGTGATGTTATAGCTCCATCGGCATGGCTGAGCGCATTGACCTCGGTTAGCGTCCCTACCCGTGAGATAATTTGAGAGAAGACAGCGTCCCGAAAAAGACACGCACATAGAGCCGTGGACAAATGCCTCAAGCTCCAATTCGGGCGGTGTGTTTCTGCGTATAACCGCTATCTCGTCAAGCGATAGCTCTCGGGCAAGTATGACCCGCTTTGCCCCAAGCCTGTATAGCTCGGATGCGGCCGCATAATTAACTATACCCGCCTGGGTTGATATATGTATCTCCACTCCGGGTACGGTTTTTTTTAGTATGCTCATCACGCCTAAATCAGAGACGATCATGGCATCGACCCCTGCCATTGCGGCCATCGCCGCAAAGTCTGCGAGATTGTCTATATCATCATTTCGGGGGAGTGTGTTGCAGACAAGATAGAGCCTGACGCCCTTGTCATGCGCATAGCTAACGGCCTTGGCAAGACCCTCGGCATCAAACCCTGTAGCGGCTCTCATGCTGAACATATCGGCTCCGGTATAAACGGCATCGGCCCCGAATCGAACCGCCGCCTCAAGACACTCAAGGTCTCCGGCAGGAGATAGCAGCTCGATCATAACCCTACCGCTATCTGCTTGAGATAATCCCTAAACTCTCGGCCGATCTCGTTATGGTCAAGGCCAACCTCCACGATAGCCTGGAGTATACCGAGTTTGCTGCCCATATCATATCTCTTTCCTATAAAATCCACGCCCGTCATGCCGTCTCTGACGGCAAGCTTTTTCATAGCATCGGTCAGCTGAATCTCTCCGCCTGCTCCGGGTGGCAGTGTCTCAAGTATGCCGAATATCTCAGGGGGTAGAACGCATCTTCCCAATATCGAGAAGAGCGACATAATTTTATCGGGCGACGGTTTTTCTATCATATCTGTTATCTTATAGTGATTGTCCTTTATCCTCTCTACCTGCATGGATGAGTATTTTACTATATCCTCGGGCGAAACCTCTTTTATACCGACAGAGGCCAGTCCGTATTTATCATAGGCATCCATCAGCTGTTTGCAGACGGGGTTCTTGCCGATGATAACATCATCGCCGTACAACACCGCAAAGGGCTCGCTGCCTATAAAGCTCTTGGCGCACAGCACGGCATGACCCAGTCCTAGAGGTGTATGCTGACGAACATAGGTTATGTTGGCAAGATTTGAGATAGCGGTGATCTCGTCATACACCTTTGTCTTGCCGCCGCTCAGCAGTCTCTCCTCAAGTTCGGGAGAGCGGTCGAAATGATCCTCCACCGTGGTTTTACCACGGCTGATTATGATAAGTATATCGGTGATTCCGCTTGCGGCGGCCTCCTCGACAATATATTGTATAGCGGGTTTGTCAACAATGGGGAGCATCTCCTTGGGGGTGGATTTTGTTGCGGGCAGAACCCTTGTCCCAAGCCCCGCAGCGGGTATAACAGCCTTTTTGATCATTTTATATAACATTCCTTTCTGTATAATAATCTACGCTAACAATTTTATCCCGAATCCGTATGACATTGCCATTATCGGAATGATAAAGGCCAGAACGGTAGAAATGACTGCCGCAATATAGTTGACCGAGCCTTTTTGCGCTAAAATCTGCTTGTACTCATTCTTGCCGCTTGTGGATTTTATGAATTTAACCGAACTTACGCATTTGTTAAAATAGATTCGGTTGGCATATTTTCCGGTCAAGAACATGACTATATAATGAATTATCGAGATATACGATATTTCAAGCCCTCCTATAAGGGGTACCGAAGATGATATTGTAAATGACGTTGCGGTTATAAAGGACATTATGCTTTCTATGATATTATGATCGAGAATATAGTCGTTTCGTATAGCGAATATAAGGAGCGATGGTGATGTTATTATTATCATAAACACAAACAGCAATGCCCCCAACCCGTACATCTTGCGATAGAAAAAATAGGAATGGGTAAACATAAATGCCGCAATGTTGAATTTGGTCATTTTGTTTTTCTCTATATCTAAAAAATTAGACATATAATAGGGTTGATTTTTGTCAACAAATATCTTCAGCTCACCAATCTCAACCCCGCCAAGTGCATCGAGAGGACGGGATTCACGATTCTCCTGAGCCATGTTGATTCCGCAGACGGCACAGGATCCGCTGCGTGTACGAAAACTCTCGTTACCACATTCGGGGCAGCGGTCATGGGCTTTGCGGGTAGGTTCGGTCTCTTTGGCATAAATATCCGACACAAAACCTTCTTCATGTTTATCTGCGTAAAAACAACTGCCTGTCTTTTGATAGCATTTGCGGTGATGGGGCGTACCACATTCGGGGCAGACCGCTATATTAAAGCTGTCTTGACCGAACTCCTTTTCACAGACCGGACAGGCGTGTCCGGCAAACTTATTCATATATAAATCACTCCATTTATTTATATCATCACCATCGTGGCTCTCCCTTTGGGAGAGCTGTCGGCAACGCCGACTGAGAGGGCTACTGTATTATATCAGGGTTTAAATCAACAGGGGGGCGGTCGTTTCCGGGATTGACGGGATCACCCGGGTATACCGCAGGTGTATTGCGAAAACGCTCAGGCATAACAGAGTTGTTGCGTGTATACCATATATCGGGTCTCCACGGCTCGGGGTTTTGGATAGCTCTTGCCCCTATAGATTTGTCACTGGGGTCTTCATTCGGACGCAGGAGCCTTGCTACTACTACATAGCGGGCATCGGTGTTGCGTCCTAAGTTATACGCACAGGTCGAGAGCGTCAAGAGTTTGTCGGTATGCCTGACATCGACGTTTGTTGTAATGACCGAACGCATTTTGATCTGATTGACATACCAATCGAAATGCCATCTGCTTGTGGTATCCACAACATCGTGGTACCTAAAGACAGGCCCGTCTTTTTCTAGGACAGTAACCAAATATGCGCCTATAACCACCCACTTCATTTCCTCATAGACGGTATCAAAGGTGATGATGGGATTTTCTTTATAGAAAGAAACCCTGTCATAGCTGGTTAGCTGATTGAAATGGGTATTGACCCGAACAGCGTGTCCGTGCAGCATGGTGTTTTGGCTCAGCTGACCCTGTCTGCCTACCTTGTTTCTGTAGTCCATGAACGGAACTCCGTAAGGGTTGGGCCGTTTAAAGAAATCGTTATCAAGATAAAAGGAGTTGTTTGTCGTCTTGACAACGGGGTACCTGATAGCCGTTCCGGGAATGTCTATCCATCCCGCAATGTCTTTGTTCTGGCTGTATAATGTTGCGAACTTCTCAAGATAACCCGCAGGAAGCTGTGCTACCAGCTCAGGAGGCTGAGTTCTTTCTATATCATCGATGTGCAGATCGTGGGCGGCTCCCGATGTGTAATTGATACGGACATAGTTTGATATATAGGCAATGCTGAAGACAAAAAGGATAATGGCCGCTATAAATATACATTTGGGTACTATCTCGGCAGGACGGTCGCCCTTCCAGGGTATTATCGTTTTTACTATACCCACTAATCTGCCTTTAATGCCCTTTTTGACAGGCTCTCTCTCTTGCTGCTCACCATAGTCGGCAAAGTTGTCGTCGGCATTGCCTGTCGAGAGGCTCTTTAGCATACCCACAACCTCCGCAACCGTTTCCCGTCTTATGCCCGCTCTCGTGAGATCCTGCCCGCTCAGTTCTATCTTGGACACCCACATTTTTGACGGTATGCTGATTGCGGCATATACCGTTCCCACCGGCTTATCCTCGGTACCTCCTCCGGGCCCTGCGATTCCGGTTATGCTTACCCCTATATTGGCTCCGGATTTTACCCTTACCGCCTCGGCCATCATAGCGGCAACCGTCTCGCTAACGGCTCCGTGTTCCTCCAGTGCCGACACAGGAACACCCAGCAGCTCGGTCTTAGATTGGTTGGAATAGCAGATAAGACCCATGTCAAAATATTTGCTCGCTCCGGGAGATGCGGTTAGCAGTCCCGCAAGCAGTCCTGCCGTGCAGCTCTCGGCTGTAGCTATCTTGACACGTCTGTCCTGCAAAATATCGGTAAGTATCTTCAAATCATCTATAACCTTTGGCTCAAAGGTTTGTAAATAATCTTTGGTCAAACTGAATCACCTCTTCTTAATATTCCATCATAATCGAATTTGCTTTCTTCTTGCAGGACATATTTTAATTCGGGTTTTGTCCTCGGGTGTTTTGGGGTGAAGACGGTACAGCAGTCTTCATAGGGTAGTGTCGAGATTTCATATGTTCCGATTCTTCTTGCTATATCAACGATCTCTCTTTTATCCATTCCCACAACCGGACGCAGCACAGGAATCTCTGCCGCTTGGTCGGTGCATCTGATGGCACGCAGGGTTTGGCTGGCAACCTGAGCAAGACTTTCTCCCGTAACCATTGCATCACAATCTGACTCGGCTGCGATTGCATTGGCGGCCTTTATCATCATGCGGCGGGTTATAACGGTCGACAGATCGTCTCGGCAGTGTTTGTTTATGGCCTCCTGCATTTCTGTAAATCCTACAATGTGCAGTTTTATCTCACCTGTATAGGGCATGAGCGCTTTGCAGAGGTTCTTGACCTTCTCGAGCGACTTTGGCCCCGTATAGGGCGGGCTTGCAAAATGCACCGCCTCAAGTGTCAGACCCCTCTTTGCCATCAGGTATCCCGCAACGGGACTGTCTATACCTCCCGACAGCATGAGCAGCACCCTGCCGCTTGAGCCGACAGGCATACCCCCTGCCGCAGGAATGGCATCACCGTGTATATACGCCCCAAAATCTCGTATCTCAACATGGACGGTTATGTCGGGGGTGTGTACATCAACCTGAAGATGCGGGAACTTGTCTAATATATGACCGCCTATTATATTGCATATCTCAGGGGAGTTGTATGCAAATTCTTTATCCGATCGCTTTGCCGCTATCTTAAAGGAACCTGCCATACTCAGCTGATCTCTAAAGCAGTCTGCCGCAATCTCTTTTATATGCTCCATGTCCTTTTTAGCCTTATAGGCAACGCATACAGACGCAAGCCCGAAAACCTTAGCCGTTTCGGCGGCGGTCTGCTCAAAATCAGCATCGGGGTCGAGGTCTATATAAAGGGTAGACTGCGCTCTCTTTATGCTGTAATCACTCAGGTATTGACCTTTTAGCGATACAAGCCTCTGCTTTATATTGTTTACTAATATCTCTTCAAAAACCCTCTTGTTTAGTCCTTTTAGAACAATTTCACCGTATTTTCCGAGAATGATTCTATTTGTCATCTTCTCAATCTCTCCATCCCTTGTCTTAGACCCGACAGCAGCTGGTCAAGATCGTCTTGGGTTGTATCAGCACCCATGCTTATCCTCAGCGCCGTATCTATTCGTGCCATAGGAATCCCCATAGCCGAAAGCACATGGCTTTTTGCACCCTTGGAGCAGGCGGATCCGCTCGAAACATAGATGCCGTGGTTCTCAAGAAAGTGCATCATTATTTCAGACTTTATTGTGGTTGAAATGTTGATGATATACGGCACTGCATCTATAGATGAGTTTATCACAACATCGTTGGGCAGGTTAGTTCTCAGATATTTGTTTAGGCTAAGATACCTGTCATACTGACCTGCCATGATTCCCGATGTGTATTCTGCTGCCTTGCCGAATGCCGCAATAAGCGGCACGCTTTCGGTTCCCGGCCGCAGTTTGTTCTCGTGGTCTCCTCCATGCAAAACGGGCCGCAGATTAACGCCCTTTTTAACATACAACGCCCCGACTCCCTTTGGCGCTTGTATCTTGTGTCCGCTAACGCTTATCATATCGACAGGGCCTAAGACAGACCTTAGTCTGCAAAAGGACTGACAGGCGTCTATATGAATGAGTGTGTTTTTGTTGGCGTTTTTTATGCCCGTCGCAATCTCTTTGATCGGAATCACGGCGCCTGTTTCGCTGTTTACAGAGGATAGCGAGACAAGTATGGTCTGGCTGTCTATACTGCTTATAATATCTGCTGGGTCATAGTTCCCCTCTGCGTTGGGGCTGAGGTATACAACCTCATAGCCCTTACCCGCCAAATACTCAAGCGGACGCAGGACAGAAATATGCTCGGTCTTGGTCGTGATTATCCTGTTCCCTCGGCGTTTAGCCGCATCCGCCGCTCCTAAAATAGCTATGTTGTTGCTCTCGGTAGCTCCCGATGTAAAGATTATCTCAGCGGGTTTGCAGTTTAGAGCGTGTGCAACCGTTTCTCTGGAGTTGGTCAAGAGCTTTTCTGCGCTCAGACCCATTCCGTGCAGTGAAGAGGGATTGCCGTAACAGGTTTGCATAGCATATACGGCGGCGGCAACGGCTTGATCACAAACCTTAGTAGTAGCGCTGTTGTCGAGATAAATACTCATTTAACAAATACCGTTAATTGCTTTCTTTAATTCTTCCGCCTTGTCGATAAGCTCCCATCTAACGCCCAGCTCTTCTCTTCCCATGTGTCCGTATGAGGCCAACTGTCTGTATATAGGCTTGCGTAGATCCAGCGAATCTATTAATGCAAGCGGACGAAGGTCGAAGACCTTTTGTATCGCCTGTGCTATTTTATCATCGGGGTAGTTGCCTGTACCGAATGTTTCTGCCATTACAGAAACGGGACGGGAAACTCCTATCGCATATGCCAGCTGAATCTCGCAACGGGCGGCAAGTCCCGCCGCAACGACATTCTTGGCTATATGACGACAGGCATATGCGGCGCTGCGGTCAACCTTGGTAGGGTCTTTTCCTGAGAAGGATCCGCCGCCGTGTCTGCCGAATCCGCCATAGGTGTCAACGATTATCTTGCGTCCGGTAAGTCCGCTGTCACCCTGAGGGCCGCCGACTACAAAACGCCCTGTAGGATTAACAAATATCTTTGTATTGTCATCCATTAGTTCCGGACTGATGGTGGTTTTTATAACCTTTTCTATTATATCCCGGCGAATAACATCGAGACTGACATTAGGAGAATGTTGGCTGGAAACAACAACGGCCTCTACTCTTGCGGGCTTGCCATCGATATACTCTATGGTAACCTGAGACTTTCCGTCCGGCCGCAGATAATCAAGAAGACCGTCCTTGCGAACCTGTGTTAGTTTTTTTGTTAGTTTATGCGCTAACGAGAGGGTCATAGGCATAAACTCAGGGGTATCATCGCAGGCATAACCGAACATCATGCCCTGATCACCTGCTCCGGTTGAATCGTATTTGTTCTCGGAGCCTGACTTTGCCTCAAGAGCTGTATCCACGCCCAGAGCGATGTCGGGTGATTGTTCGTCAATGCTGGTTATAACAGCGCAGGTGTTTCCGTCAAATCCATAAGAATTGTCGTCATACCCGATTTCTTTAACGACATTTCTTGCTACCTTTGGTATATCTATGTAGCAGTTGGTGGAGATTTCGCCCATTACAAGAATCATTCCTGTAGTGCAGGTCGTTTCACAGGCTACCCGAGCCGTCGGGTCTTGTTCGATAATTGCGTCAAGAACAGCATCGGAAATTTGGTCGCAGACCTTATCCGGATGCCCCTCCGTAACCGATTCTGATGTGAATAAAAACTTAGACATAATAAATCTTCCTCCTATTTTAAAATATTATAAATATTATATATGTATTCTGTAGGTGTCATTATAAAACATTTATCGGGATAATGCTTTATATTACCCGTTACAAGGATAGAGCCGCTCTCGTATGCAGTGTCATAAAAAACACGGTCGCTTTCATCCGGTATTTTTATTGTGCTTGTATCGGGATCAATTAAAATTCCGGATCGTTTTATTCCCGCTATAAGACTTTGTTGTTTTTTGTAATCAAAGTCAAATTTCGGTCTTGAAAGAACCTCTTTGTATTCCAATATTATTTGATGGCTGTAACAAGTTTTTATCAACCCATCCAGCACTAAATCCATGATTTTTGCAGGACTTCCTTTATCAGAAATAGCAGAAGAAATTAAAACATTCGTATCGACAACTATTCTACGCATTTAACCGTTCCTGTCTATAGGCCGAAATTTCGGCATTTATTTCTTCTAAGCTCATTTCTGAAACCTTGTTATTCATCGATTGTTCCTGCATACTTTTTAGAGATTCCTTTGCTTTAAACATTGTCATGCTCTCTTCGATTTGATCTTGTATATCTTGAGCAACCTCAATGTTAAAATTTATTGTTCCTGCCAAAATAAACGCCTCCTATAAAATATTATGCTCTTAAATCCTCAAAGAGATCACTTCGCCACTATGTTAAGCAGACTTCCTTTAACATAGATTTTTTTAATAATGTTTTTGCCCGCAGCGGCAGCAGCGGCAACCTTTGGGTCTGCTAATGCGACGGCAACAACGCTGTCCTCATCATCATCCATGCTCACTGTGATACGGGATATGATCTTGCCGTTTATCTGAACGGCGATCTCGGCCGAATCATCTATACACTTATCCTCATCATATGTCAGCCACTTCTGCTCGTGTACCATTCCTCCAAAGCCGCAAAGTTCGTAGAGTTCTTCGCATATATGGGGAGCAAACGGACTTAGCAGTATTATAAAATCACGCAGTTCGTCCTTAGTGACGGTTCCTGTGTCATATATATCGTTAAGCAGGGTCATCATTGCCGATATTGCTGTGTTGAATTTCAGCGAATCTATATCGGCAGAAACCTTTTTTATCGTCTTGTGAAATTTTGTCTCAAGAGCGGCGGAGTATCCTGCTTTGTCCGAAGAGATTGACTGCAGATTCCATACTCTGTCGAGAAATCGCTTGCATCCCTTTATCGAGGTTGAGTTCCAGGGGGCGGCCTTTTCAAAATCGCCGATAAACATCTCATATAGCCGCATTGTATCGGCTCCGTAATCACGGATAATATCATCGGGATTAACCACATTACCTCTAGATTTGCTCATCTTCTCGTTGTTTTCGCCCAGTATCATTCCGTGGCTTGTGCGTTTGGAATAGGGTTCGGGACAGCTGACCGCTCCTATGTCGTACAAGAACTTGTGCCAAAACCGTGAATAGAGCAGATGAAGGGTGTTATGCTCCATGCCGCCGTTGTACCAATCAACCGGCATCCAGTAGTCGAGTGCCTGCTTTGAAGCAAGAATGTCGTTGTTATTCGGGTCGCAGTATCGCAAGAAATACCAGGATGATCCCGCCCATTGCGGCATTGTATCGGTCTCTCTGCGTGCCGCTCCTCCGCAGCTTGGGCAGGTGGTGTTGACAAAATCCTCTATAGCGGCAAGCGGAGAACTTCCGTCACCTGTGGGTTCATATGTCTGAACCTCAGGCAGTGTTAGGGGCAGTTCGCTTTCATCGAGAGGTACGGTTCCGCATTTGTCGCAAAACACGATGGGTATAGGTTCGCCCCAATAGCGTTGGCGGGCAAAAATCCAGTCACGCAGTTTGTAGGTAACATTAGCCTCACCCTTACCGTTTTGCTCTAAAAAGGATGTGATTTTTTCCTTGGCATCCTGTACGCTCATACCGTTTAGAAAACCGGAATTGACCATGATTCCCGTGTCACAGTCGGTAAATGCTTCTTTTGTTATGTCTCCTCCGCTGACAACCTCGATTATAGGAAGTCCTAAGGTCTTGGCAAATTCGTAATCTCGTGTATCATGTCCCGGTACCGCCATTATAGCGCCCGTGCCGTATGACATGAGAACATAATCAGATATATATATAGGTATCTCGCTATCGTTTACGGGGTTTATACCGCTGATTCCCTCAAGTCTGACCCCTGTTTTATCCTTGGCTATTTCGGTCCGCTCAAAATCCGACTTTCTTGACGAACTCTCCTGATAATCACGCACCTGCTGTATGTTGGTTATTTTGTCGGCCCATTTTTCCACAAGCGGATGCTCGGGTGAGATTACCATATAGGTAGCACCGAAAAGGGTGTCGGGACGTGTTGTGAAGACGGTAATATCATCACCCGCTGTCGTTGCAAAAACAACCCTTGCTCCCTCGGAACGTCCTATCCAGTTTATCTGAGACAGCCTGACGCTGTTGATATAATCAACATCGGCAAGACCGTCTATGAGCTTCTGTGCATATTCGGTTATGGCAAGCATCCATTGCGACTTTACCCTGCGGACTATCTCACCTCCGCAACGCTCGCATTGACCGTTTACAACCTCTTCATTGGCAAGAACAACCTTACACTCGCTGCACCAGTTGACCTTCATTTCTTTTTTATAGGCAAGACCCTGCTTGAATAATTGCAGGAATATCCACTGTGTCCATTTGTAATAGGCGGGGTCGGTTGTATCAACCTCACGGCTCCAGTCGAATGAAAGCCCCAGAGACTTTAGTTGGGATTTAAACCTCGCTATATTATCCTTTGTAACCTTCTTGGGATGTATTTTATTTTGTATGGCATAGTTCTCTGTAGGCAGACCGAATGCGTCCCAGCCCATAGGCAGGAGTACATTGTATCCCTGCATTCGGCGTTTTCGCGCTACAATATCAAGCGCCGTATAGGGCCGGGGATGACCAACGTGCAGTCCCTGCCCCGATGGATATGGAAACTCAAGGAGCGCATAAAATTTCGGGAGGGTATAGTCGTCGACAGCCTTAAAAGGCTGCAATTCGTCCCATCTGTCCTGCCACTTTTTCTCTATCCTCGTATACTCATAACTCATGTTAAAAATTCCTTTATATCATAATAAATTTGCGATGTCATACCATTTTGCGTAATGCCACAAATTCTGCGCCTACTGACGCAGAATTAAAGTATAATAAAATTACTCAAATAAATCCGAATGAGTGCCTGTTTCGGTCAAAACAAGGATAAGACGACTATGGTCTTTTCTATAGATCAACAACCAATCACCCTCCCCGCCTACATGACATTCACGATAACGGATGTATTTGCCTTTTAATGAATGATCTTGGTATTCAGGCGGCATAGGTTTACCCTCTGCTAATAATTCGATGGTATTCTCCAGTTTTGATATGTCATATCCACGTTTGGCAACCTTGCGAACACTTCGACGAAATGATTTGACAGAACGATCAATATCATACATCGTCGTCATTCTCCTCGTTTAGGATTTCTTGAAGAATATCGTGTATATTTGTGTATGGCTGTGAAATGCGAGTGCCGTTTGCGTATTCCTCTAAAATCTGTTCGGTTTCTTGCATTGCTTGAATAAGTTTTGAATTTGGTACTCTTACATCAAACGGAAATTTATGTCTCCTACTTGTTTTTATAACAGGGTCAATCGCAAGATTATAATTAGCTGTTTCCATAGATCATCAACTCCCATATATTATCCTATCATAATAAATTTGCGATGTCAATCTGTTCTCCGTCTGACCATAGTCTTTCGAGCGAATAAAACTCACGGGTGTCGCTGTGGAAGAGGTGTACTATAACATCGATGTAATCGAGAATTACCCAGTTGGCATAGGAGTATCCCTCGATTCGCTTTGGTGTGACTCCCTTTTCGCTCATCTTTGTTTCGATCTCGTCTGCAAGAGCCTTTACCTGAACTCCGCTCCTGCCGCTTGCTATGATGAAATAATCGCCGATTACCGAAAGCTCGCCAATTCCGATAACCCTGATGTCTTCCGCCTTTTTAGAATCGAGCGCCTTTACGATAACCTTTGCCGCTTGTAATGAATCCATGCTTACATCTCCTTTATTTTTTATTTGCAGAAAATGGGTCGTCAACCGCAGTGTCCTCGTTTTTCAGGTCTGATCTGTTTAGATTGTTGCCCCATATCTTTAGTTTGTCGAGACCTTTCTTCTCTGAATAGGGACGAAAATGCGTATTTAACAGCTCCATTGTAGAGGTCTTGTTGACCTCAAGGGTTGACTGATTGGGATAGTTCCCAGACGGGACATAGGAATAATACCTGCCCTCTAACGAAAAGAACCGTATATCAGCCTTGTCAACCTTTCTCGCATCATCAGATAGGCTTAGTATCTCGCTGATCGTGAGGTCTGTAGCGACATATCTTATCATAGACGGGGCGAGACGGGCGATTTCGGTCTTGCTGAGCGAAAAGAACCGCTCGAACAATGCGCTCATAAATATCCGTTGCGCTCTCATTCTGCCGTAGTCTGCATCGGAATATTCGTTACGCGCACGGACAAACTTTTCTGCCTGAAGACCGTTCATGGTTTGCTTTCCCGGTCTTATCGTAACACCGTCCAGCCGTATGGTGGGGAAGTTTGACGGGACATCAACCTCTATTCCGCCAAGAGCGCTGATTATCGATTTAAACCCGCCCATGTTCACGGTGACATATTTTGTTGCGTGTATGTCAAAGGCTTCTGCGATAACTTCGTTCAATCCCTCTATGCCTTTCTTCCCGTTCTTTGAACCGTTTGTGTAGATACTGTTTATCTTGCCCGTCCATGCTTGTGTGGAACTTCCCACAAAGGTGTCGCGCGGAAACTGTAAGAAATTCATAGTATTGTTCTCTCGGTCAAAGCAGAGCATCATCAGGGTATCGGTAAGTTGGTTTGCTCCGCGTACATTGTTGCCCTCCTCAAAATCGATCCCCGCTATTAGTATATACTCTACCTTGCTCCGATCGCTTTTGTTTATAAAGCCCCCCGGAAGAGCCGGTAGGTTTTCTTTATCGAGCCACTGTCCATGTATAGCGGCAAAAACGCTTATCGACAAAATAGAAGCGACTATCACCAATATCGACATGGATAATACAAGCTTTTCTTTCAAGGTCTTTCTGCGTTTTCTGCGTTTCACCCTCACATTAGAGTATATATCTCTCGAGTTTGACGCAGCAGAATATGCGGGGCGTCTTCCTCGGCTATCAGAATATATTTCTTTCATACAAGTCTCCTTCACTATTTCGAGTCTTCGGTTTTTACTTCACCATTCCCATTTTACGTCATATTTCTGTATATTTTCGTCTGCGGTAATAAGCGTCAGTTTTTCATCAATCGCAGTTGCAATAATCAGACGGTCAAATGGGTCACGATGAATAAGAGGTAATCTGAACAATTGCTCCATATATTCATCCTTAATCGGTAATAATTTAAATCCGTTATTTCTTACTAATTCTCTAAACTTCGAGAAACCGCCGTTAAAAGTATACTTGCCTATATTCATTTTGATAGCGACTTCCCAAAGCGAAACAACGCTTATATAATTTTCTCCGTCTGTTATCATTTCTTTTATGTTTTCCGGCATTTTTTCGCCGTTCAAAAACCATAGTACAGCATGTGTATCGAGCAGATTTTTCATTCCATATACTCCCTTAATTCCTCAAGCGGTGCATCAAAATCGTCTGCAATCCACATTTGCCCTTTACCTGAACCAAAAACAGGCCGCAACGATTCTTTTGTTTTTGAGTGGAGCATAACAAATTCTTCTACAAGAACACTGATAATCTGTAAGGTATGTTCAGGCAAAAACTTTATATCATTTATTAACTGCTCTTTTACCGACATAATACATTCTCCTACATAAAATATTAATTTCTTTACGTTGCTCTATCGCTATTATACTACAAGTTTTTACAAAATGCAATAGAGGTTGTTCGTTCTTTTTTAACCACGAAATACACAAAAATCACGAAATGTTTGTTAAGGACGGTACGCACAGGGGTTCGTACCCTACAGGCGGCAACGCCGACTGAGAGGGCATTTCGGGGCAGACCACCCCGTCAAACACTATCGCAACTTTGTTGCGAGTGTTTGCCACCCCTCCCCAGAGGGGAATGATGCCAATTGACAATGAACAATGTACAATGGACAGTTACGGGGGCTTGAAATTATAGAAATCTAATTCTATTTTTGCCAGCAAATCTATATTTACAATAATTGTCAATTGTTCATTGTCAACTGTTAATTGTCGTCGGGGTGCCGCCGCAGCGGCGGGGTGGTCTGTAGGGATGACCGCCCTCGGTCATCCGTGGTTACCGCAGCGACTGAGAGGGCGTGTAGGGTATGCACCCCCGTGCATACCGTGGTTATTGCGGATTGCTATCAAAAAAGCGGGGTGCGGTGACTGTGTTCGTACAGCCCATTCTCCTTTATATAATCATATACCTTGCTGTCGAGATATTGTTCGGGATTAGTTCCGCTCTGTATATTCTTCCTGATTTGTTCGGATGAAATCTCTATAGGCTCAAAGTTTGGAAAAACAGCGGCGACGGGGATTCCGTATCCCTGCGAAAGGGGGGTGCTGTGGATCTTTTTGCGGGTTCTTCTCCAGACCAGCAGCTTAGCGAGTTTTAATATATCTTCATACCTGTGCCAATCGGGGAATGAGAAGATCAGGTCGTCTCCTATAAGCAGGAACAGTTCGCCGTGGGTGTCCTTGAGTTTTTCCAGTGTATCTATAGTATAGCTTACCGTTGCGGCTTTGATCTCAATGTCGCTTACCTCGATTTTATCTGTATTCTCAAAAGCAAGCCTTGTCATGTTCAGCCGATGCTCGGGTGAGACGATCGATTCTTTCTTGTGAGGAGGGATAAATGCAGGTATCACAAGAACCTTGTCGGCATAGGAACGCGCCGCTAAAGCAAGCCTTTTGTGTCCTGCATGAGGAGGGTTAAATGTCCCGCCGAAAATTGCGGTTTTCATACGATTCCTCCCATTCACTGCACGGTTTTGAGGATATACTCAAGCTCTCTTAACGCCTTTCCTCTGTGACTGATAGCATCCTTTTGTTCGGATGACATTTCGGCCGTTGTGAGGTATCCGCCGCCCGCTATAAATATCGGGTCGTATCCAAATCCGTTTTGACCCTGCGGTCTGTATCCTATATGCCCCTCACAAACCCCGCTTGTGGTTATAATCTTTCCCTCTCCGAGAATACAGTAGATACAGCAGATGAATCTCGCCGTCCTCTTTTCCATAGGAAGATCCCGCAGATTATCGAGTATGGCGTTCATCTTGACATCATATCCTGCGTTTTCACCGCAATATTTTGCCGAATGTACGCCAGGAGCACCGTTCATATAATCTATGGCAAGACCGCTGTCGTCTGCGATAACAGGCAGGTTAGAGACATTTCGGAAAGCTATTGCCTTGAGTGCGGCGTTTTGCTCGAATGTGTCTCCCGTTTCTTCTACGGTAATGTCTATTCCCAGCTCATCGGGTGTCACGATGGTATAGCCGAGCGGCTTGAATATACGCTTAAACTCTTCTATCTTATCCCTGTTGTTGGTAGCGGCAAGAATCTGAATCTGCTTGACCCGATTCATCCATAACAGCCATAGCAGTATGGCCGATATTGCCGTTGCCAAAATCACTATTACAGCGAAAACAATATCCGATTGCACTGTTTGTTCGGGAAGATCGGATTGAATGGAATCAGGCAGATTTGATAACAGCACGCTGAACATATTAAACCCTATATGCAGGAATATCGGAGCCCAAACGGTCTTGAACCATACATAGACCAGTCCTAATATTATCGCCAGCAGGAATGTATAAAATCCTTGCAAAATATTCATGTGGAAGATGCCGAACATGAGCGCTTGCAGGAATATCGCCATCGGTACCGCCATAGACATTCTCAAGAATCGTTTTAGCACAATCCCTCTGAATATGAGTTCCTCAACTATCGGAACGGCCAGGCCCACAACCGATATTTCTACAAATATGTTCTTGCCCATCAGTTGTTCCATCAGTTGTTCATGGGAAGGAATAAACCGATCAAAGGGGAGAAACTGAATAATCCCGCTTATGCTCAAACTTAACGGAACCGCAACAACGAGACAGAGCAGGCACAGACCCGCAGAAAACCCCTTGATATTCCATGTATCTTCACGCCGCCATTCCTTACGCAGAATCAGCCACATTATCAGAAAAGACACAACCACGGCAAACAGCATAATCACATTTGAGAGCGAAACGAGTGTTTTCCCTGCAATCTCTACTATTTCATCATACTCCATCCCCGGATTGTTAATGACAAGCCCGATTATTGTTACGACCATAAATCCGATCGCCAACAGCTGCATCACACCCATGTGCATCAAAGGGTAACAGATAACCCGCCATATGTTTTTTAAAATTTTCATGTGTAAATCTCTCCTTCAATCAAACAATGCGTTTGCAAATTCTACAGGGTCGAAGGGACGCAGGTCATCGAGCTTTTCGCCGACGCCGATATATTTTACGGGAAGACCGATCTGATCCCTTATCGAGATAACCACTCCGCCCTTTGCCGTTCCGTCAAGTTTTGTCAGCACTATTCCGGTTATGCCTGACGTCTGTTTAAACTCACGAGCTTGATTTATACCGTTTTGACCCGTAGTGGCATCGAGAACTAATAAAACCTCTTTGTCGCAGCCCTCACCCTCACGTTCTATAACTCGGGAGATCTTTGCAAGCTCGCTCATCAGGTTCTGCTTGTTGTGCAGTCTTCCTGCCGTATCGCAGATAAGCACATCGGCCTTGCGTGATTTTGCCGCAGTGAGAGCATCGTATATAACGGCGGCGGGATCGGTACCCTGAGCGTGTTTTACAATCACGGCATCCGCTCTTTGCGCCCAGATTTCAAGCTGTTCTATAGCTGCCGCTCTGTAGGTATCACCGGCCGCTAATATTACCCGCTTGCCCTGTGACTGCAGATTGTTTGCCAGCTTGCCTATAGTGGTAGTCTTTCCCACTCCGTTTACACCAACCACAAGAATGACCGACAGCGGCGAATTTGTATTAAGACTATTATCTTCTCCTAAAAGCTCTGTGATTATTTCTTTGAGCAGTCCCTTTACCTCTGATGGGTCTGTGATTCCCTTTTCCTTGACCCTGTCTCTGAGCATACTGCAGATCTTCTCGGATGTCGGAACACCCACATCGGCAAGAATGAGCAGCTCTTCCAGCTGTTCAAAAAGCTCCTCATCGATCTTTGTAAACGAATTAAGCATAGTCTCAATTCGCTTGACCATCGATTCTTTGGTCTTTTTCAACCCGCTCGCAATTTTGTTAAATATACCCATATGACCCTCCGTGTTTTAATTTGCTTTTCTTCGGACAATTTGATCCATTCGGACATTTCGTTACTTACGCTCATACAACACAACTCCTTCTCTTGCGATTTTGCGTTCTAATGTAATCCCTTTTGCTCTGCGAGAAAAAACATCGGCTGTGCCTGCTAATATATCGACAGGCCTTCGCTTTAACCCGCGCATTGACATATAAGCCTTGTTTATTGCATCGAGCGGCCGTATGCTATCGTTAGGAATGACCATATAGAAATCATAATCACTGTTTTCGTTGGGGGTTCCGTTTGCATATGAGCCAAACAAATAAAGCTTTTCAACAGGAACAGCGTTGATTATCTTATCTTTAATGGTTAAAATTTCAACATTCATCAATCTGACCCTCCGTAATTGTCCATTGTAAATTGTCAACTGTCCATTGTCGTCGGGGTGCCGCCGCAGCGGCGGGTGTTTTTCCCGCTACATATCCGCAATTTCTGATATGTGCAGTTTTAGTATCTTTGATACGCCTTTTTCCTGCATTGTAACTCCGTATAATATATCTGCTGATTCCATTGTACCATGCTTATGTGTAATAACTATGAATTGAGTTTTATGACATAATGAACGAAGATAATTTATAAAGCGGGTAACATTGACATCATCAAGGGCGGCATCGATCTCGTCAAGCAGGCAGAATGGCGACGGACGAACCCGCAGTATGGCAAAATAAATCGAAATGGCCACAAGCGCCTGCTCACCCCCGGACAGCGCCGACAGGTTATGTATGATCTTGCCGGGCGGCTGTACAAAGAGGTCTATGCCGCTTTCAAGAATGTCTTCGGGGTTGGTGAGATAGAGATAGGCCTTTCCCCCGCCGAACAGCTGGTTAAAGATTTTGCCGAAATAATCGTTGATCTTGTTAAAGTTTTCTCTGAACGACAGCGTCATCTCCCGTGTAAACTCGTCTATCATGGAGGTCAGCTCTTTTTTTGCCCGCTCTATGTCTTCGACCTGCGCCCTTTTAAACATATACCTCGCGCTCAGTTCCTTATATTCCTCTATGGCGTTTACGTTTACATCACCCAGAGCCTTTATGGCCGATTTTAGACGGGCCAGTTCCTTTGCCGCCGCAGCTATGTCGCCGATCTCCTCGGCGGTGGTCTGCGCCTCCGACCGTGTCAGCTGATATTCCTCCCATAGCTTTGATATTATGGTGTCATACTCCTTTTGCAGTGATAGCTTCTGCTCATCAAGACGGACGAGTTCCCGTGATATATCCTCCTTTGTATCGGAGAACCCACGCTCGTTCTTTCGTATGTCGCCTATACTCATCTCCAAGACCGATCGCTCGGTCTGGAGTGATTCTATGCGGCTGCCTAAGTTTTCTATAGATTCCTTGACCTGTTCCATATCAGATTTTGATAACGATATTTTATCCATCAGCTCTTTTATATCGCTCTGAGATTTCTCCCTGTCCTCCCTAAGCCCTGATATTACCTCTCCTGTGTCACGGCGGCTGTTTTGCAATGCCTCGATGATATTATTATAGTTCTGTATATCCTTTTTCTTTTCTATCAGGCTGATTTCCTGCGATGATATTTCCTCGCTGAGCCGGGTGCGTTCCCTGCCCGTTTCTCCGAGATCGCCTGTTATCTTTTCTATCTCGGCCGTTGTTTTTGCCGACTGTTCAGTCATCTTGGCTATCTGCTGTCTTGCTTCCCGGGTAATCTCCTGCGATGCCGATTGCTTACCGTCAAGCCTTGACCTCTCTTGCTGAGCCTCTGTTATATATCTGCTCAGACTGTCGATGGAGTTTTGCAGGTTTTTACATTCGGCCCCGAATCTGATTCTATCCTCAGAGATCACCTTCAGCTCGGCGTCAAAGGCGGTCAGATCGGCCGCTAACCTCTCGGTCTCGGCCGTTATCTCGGACAATCTTCTGCCCGATTCTTCTTTTTTAGAATTAAACTCTTCTATCTCGTTTTTGAATCGCTCTATCTCGTTTTTTCTGCTGAGTATACCTACGTTTCTGTTCTGGCTTCCTCCTGTCATGGTTCCGCCGACATTCACCGACTGCCCATCGAGAGTAACGATCCTAAATCTGTACTCATATCTCTTGGCTATCTCTACGGCCGAATCGAGATCCTCGGCTACAACTATGTTGCCCAGCAGATTATCGGCTATAACCTCGTATCCGTCTCGGCAACGCACAAGGTTTGCCGCTATTCCCACAAATCCGACGCAGTCTTCGGCTCCCCGCACATTCAGGCTTCTCGGTTTAACCGATGTCAGCGGCATGAATGTCGCCCGTCCGCTCTTTTCTTCCTTTAGGAATCGTATGGCGTTTTTGGCCGTCTGTTCATCCTGGGTTACGATATGCTGAAAGGCCGCTCCCAGAGCCGTCTCGATAGCAACCGAATACTGACTGTCTGTCTGTACTATTTCGGCTACCGTTCCGAGAACTCCCCTCAGCGCCGCCTTGTTCTTCATAACCGCCTTTACGCTGCCCTGGAATCCCTCCATGCTCTGCTCAAGACCCTGTAGCAGCCGCACCCTCTGTTCTCTTTCTTTTATGGCGAGTATGATCCTATCCTGAGCGGCCGACAGTTCCTTCTGCTTTTCCCTGCGGCTGTTCAGTTTTAGCTCGTAACCCTTCTTTTGATTGAGCAGTTCCTGCTCTTTTTCATCAAACTCGGTTATGAGCTTGGTCAGTTCCCGCAGATTTTTGTCATTCTCCTCCAGTGTGCTTTGGTTCTTTGCCGTGCTCTCTTCAAGACGGATTATAGCCTCTTCTGTTTCTCTGTAGGATTCCTCACCCGATATGACCGTCATCTCTGATTTTTGCAGGGCAAGGGTGAGTTGATTCAGCTCAGAGTTGAGCGCCGCCAGGTTATCATCACTAACCTTTGATTCGGCATTCAGCCGTAACAGTTCTTCGGTAAGTCTGCCGATCTTGACCGATAGGCTGTCTATTTCAGCCTCTGCTGATTCTATCGCCTGCTCATTCTCGGATATTTTTTCGGCAATAGATTGGGCCGACAGCCGATGGTTCTCCTCTTCTTTGTCAATACGCTGTATATTAGCGTTAAGATTGTCTATGTTTGTCTCATACACGGCTATACCGGTCAGGCTGTCGGAAAGCCCCGCCTCGGCCGATTCCTTTTGCCTGCGGATCTGTTCTATATCAATATCCTTCGACTGCATTTTTTTATATACATCTTCAATGGTCTTTTCTATGGCGGCTATCTCATGCTGGCATTTGGCATAATCATCCTGCGCTATAAGCAGCTTGTCGTCCATCTCCCGCAAGGATATTTTGTATTTATCAAGAGTTTTCAGCCACAGCGAAACCTCTATCGTCTTCTTTTTTGCCGCCATCTCGATATACTTCATGGCCTTTTCGCTCTGGCTCTTCAATGGCCCGATTCGGTCCTCAAGTTCGGTTAGGTCGGCACGGTGCCACACCAACGCCTCCTCGGCATCGGCAAGCCGCTTCTGTGCCGCCTCCTTGCGGTAGCGATGTTTTGTGATTCCCGATGCCTCTTCAAATATCTCACGGCGAGCCGTGGATTTTGCCGATACTATCTCGGTTATCCTGCCCTGTCCAACCGTGGCATACCCATCCCTGCCAAGACCTGTGTCCATAAACATCTCGTTTATGTCTTTAAGACGGACGGTTCCGCCGTTGATCAAATACTCACTCTCACCCGATCGGTAATATTTTCGGGTAACGGCGCACTCATCATCGTTGACGGCAAAGGCTCGTGCGGTATTGTCGAAAACAAGAGTAACCTCCGCAAACCCTTGCGGTCTGCGGTTGGCCGTTCCTCCGAAAATAACGTCCTCCATCTTGTCGCCTCGGAGAGCCTTTGTAGACTGCTCCCCCATTACCCACTTTATGGCATCGGAAACATTGCTCTTACCTGAGCCGTTGGGCCCGACAACTGCGGTGAGACCATCGTTGAAATCGAGTTTTATCTTATCGGGAAACGATTTAAAGCCTTGCATAATCAGTGACTTTAAAATCAAATTCTACACTTCTTTCTGCGGTTATTTGGAGAAGATCAAACATCCTCTCCCATAAGCACCAGGGCTTGTTTGGCGGCGTTTTGTTCTGCCGATTTTTTGCTCTTGCCGGTTCCTTTGCTGATAACATTCGAGTTGAGCCGCAGTTCTACCGAAAACTCTTTATCATGGTCTGGCCCTTTTTGGCCGATTAGCACATAGGATATTTTTTCTTCGGGGTTTTGCTGTATAATCTCCTGCAGCATGGTTTTGTAATCATACACGGCGGTTTTGCCGCCTATTTTTTTTATAGCCTCAGGGATAAATCTCATTATAAATTTTTCTGCATCTTCATATCCGCTGTCGAGATATATCGCTCCTATGACCGCCTCAAAGGCATCCTCTAAAAGCGATTTTCTGAATCTGCCTCCCGACTGATCCTCACCTTTGCCTAAAAACAGCATACTGCCAAGATCGATAGAAAGGGCAAAGTCCGAAAGAGACTTAGACCGCACCAGCGATGCTCTGAATTTAGAGAGATCACCCTCGCTGAGATTGGGATAGTTGTGATAAAGATAGGCCGATACGATCACCGAAAGCACCGAATCGCCCAGAAACTCCAGCCGCTCGTTGTTGTAGCCGTTTTTACCCTCGTGGGTAAAGGAGGAATGGGTCAACGCCTGTTTGAGTAATCTTTCATCATTAAATTTGTACCCCGTTTTGTCATAAAAACAGGAGGAAAAGTTGGCATCCATACAAATAACTTCCTTTTATATTATTTATCCTGTGATGGAGCGGTAGGCACAGAGTGCCTACCCTACAGGTTTTATATTTTCGATTTTATTTCATCCGATACCCGACCCATCACAAATTCGCGGGCCTGGCGTATGGCGTTTTTGAATGCTATGGCATTGGAACTGCCATGCGCCTTTATCACGGGCTTGAGCGCTCCTAAAAATGCCGCTCCGCCGTATTCGGTATAGTCCATCTTCTTCTTGAATCTCTTTAGAGACCCCGCTATAAAGACGGCCGATATTTTCGACACGGTGTTTTTGGAGTATATATCCCGCAGTTCCGCTCCGAACAGCTTTCCCATGCCCTCTTTCAGCTTGAGTATGATGTTACCCGTAAATCCGTCGGTAACGGCGACGTCGCACCCGCCTAACGGCAGGTCTCTTGCCTCTATGTTTCCTATAAAGTTTATGGGAGCATCCGAAAGGAGCTTGTATGCTTCTATCAGGCTTTCGCCGCCCTTGTTGGGTTCTGTTCCCACGTTTACAAGACCGACACGAGGATTGTCTATCTTCATAACCTTGTTCATGTATATACTGCCCATGATTCCAAACTGCATGAGCATATCGGGACGGCACTCAAGATTGGCTCCGGCATCGAGCAGTATGTAGCATCCTGTAGAAGAGGGCAGAACGGGGGCAAGAGCCGGGCGTTTAACGCCCTTTATCCTGCGTACAAGCAGGGTTGAGCCTACGGCAAGCGCCGATGTGCTTCCTGCGCTGATAAATGCCTCTCCTGCGTTGTCTCCCAGCAATCTGAACCCCATCCCCATAGATGAATCAGACTTTTCGCTCCTAATCAGCATGGGATCGTCCTCAATCTCGATAACACCGTTAGAGGGAATCAGCTCAATGCGGTCAAGAGCTATGTCGTGCTTGGCGGCACATTCCTCCAATATCTCCCTCTCTCCGGTCAGCAGAATCTCAATGTCATCATACTGCTTTAAGGCTAAAGCGCATCCTCTGAGTATGTCTCTCGGCGCATTGTCGCCGCCCTGTCCGTCTACTATTAGTTTCATTCGGTTACCTCGTTCATTATTTTATTTAGTGACTCGATTGCCTGTTCCGCTATTGCCTGATACCGTTCCTGCTTGTTTTTGATCCGCACCTTGCTGCCTATAATCCCCATGTTGCCGCCCATCGGCTGGAAGACAGGTATGCCGCTATCGCTCACATATCCCATCAACGCCCCGATCATTGTGTCAGACGGCAGGGTGATCGGAGGTCTGCAAAGCGCTCTTTTGGCGGCGTTTATACCCGCATATATGCCGCTTGCCGCCGATTCCATGTATCCCTCTACCCCTGTGATCTGTCCCGCAAAATATATGTCGGTCGATCTCAGATTCATGTGTATATCCAAAACCCGGGGACTGTCGATAAAGGTATTGCGGTGCATAACGCCGTATCTCACAAACTCCGCCTTCTCAAGCCCGGGTATCATGCCCAAAACCCGCTTTTGCTCGGCAAACTTGAGATTAGTCTGGAATCCGACAAGATTATAGAGAGTTCCGCTGATGTTCTCTCTTCTCAGCTGAACAACGGCATAGAATCGCTCTTGACCCTTGGATAATCCCACAGGCTTTAGCGGGCCGAATCTCAGGGTGTCCACACCCCGTTTTGCCATGACCTCTACAGGCATACAACCCTCATAGTATGAGGGAGGCCTGTCAAACTCATGCAGTTGCGCCGACTCGGCCGATACAAGAGCGTCGTAGAATCTCTCATATTCATCCTTTTGCATGGGGCAGTTTATATAATCGGCCGTTCCACGGTCATATCTTGCCGCAAAAAAAGCCTTGTCGTAATCTATCGAATCGGCCGTTACAATAGGGGAGGCGGCATCGTAAAAGCTGAGATGCTCCCTGCCGCACAGCCGCTCTATCTCGGCGGAAAATCGGTCGGAGGTGAGAGGGCCCGTGGCTATTATGACCGGGCTTCCCTCTGTATCGCCGATGGTTTCTACTTCCTTTGTGATAACATTTATATTAGGATTGCTCCGTATCTTTTCGGTAACAAGAGCGGAGAATCTGTCTCGGTCAACGGCTAAGGCTCCGCCCGCCGGAACGGTGCATTGTTCGGCACACTCGAGAGATATTGAGCCCAAGATCCGCATCTCGGCCTTGAGCAGTCCTGCCGCTGAGCAAAGTCTGTCGGCCTTGAGCGAATTTGAGCATACAAGCTCGGCAAACCCGTCATGCTTATGAGCGGGTGAATATTTGAGCGGTTTCATCTCGTACAGATTGACCGCAATCCCTCTGCTTGCTATCTGATTTGCCGCCTCACATCCTGCCAATCCCGCTCCTATAACACATATCGGTCTATTCATTGACTTCATAACCGCAGTCTTGTTTAGCGCAGTATGTCTTGGCGTTTTTGCCGCCTTTTTTAAACATGGTGCTGCTGCAACTGGGACATAGGTCTTTTATAGGGGTATCCCATATCCAGAACTTGCACTCCTTAAAGTTCTCACAGCTAAAATACACCTTGCCTCTTTTAGACTTTTTTTGATATATCATTCCGCCGCAGACGGGACACTTGCCCTCGGTAGGGTCGGCAAGCGGTTTGGCGTTTTTGCACTCGGGGAATCCTGTGCAGGCCTTAAATTTGCCGAATCTGCCCATCTTTATGACTATGGGTTTGCCGCATTTTTCGCATACCTCATCGGTCTCTTCATCGGGGATCTTCATAAAAACTCCCTCCATCGCCTTCTCGGCATTCTGCAGCAGGGTATCGAATCCTCCGTAAAACTCACGCAGAACATCTACCCATTTCTGCTCGCCCGCTTCAACCAAATCGAGTTGATTCTCCATGCCCGCAGTAAAGGTTATATCTATGACCGTGTCGAAATGCTCCTTCATCAGCGTTGTCGTAACCTCGCCCAGAGTGGTGGGCTTGAGCGCCTTTCCCTCCCGCTCGACATAGTTTTTCTGCGTAATAGTAGAGATTACGGGAGAGTAGGTAGAGGGTCTGCCGATTCCTTTTTCCTCAAGCATCTTTATAAGGGTAGCCTCTGTGTATCTCGGCGGCGGTTCGGTAAAATGCTGATTTCCCTCAAGTTTGTGGAGTTTTAGAATCTCACCCTCGGTCAAAACTGGGAGTTCCTTGGGGTCGTCCTCCTTTACATCCTTGCCCTCTTCATAGAGTACCAAGAATCCCGCAAATTTTATGGTACTTCCCGATGCTCTAAAGTTATAATCAGCGGCCTTTATCTCGGCCTGTACGGTATTCATTTCAGCTACGGTCATTTGGCTTGCTATAAACCGCTCCCATATAAGTTTGTAGACCTTATACTGATCGGCCGTTAATCCCGCCTTGACCCTATCGGGAGAGAGTGAGGGCATTGTCGGTCTTATAGCCTCGTGGGCATCTTGTGCGCCCGACTTTGACCTATATACATTCGGGTTTGCGGGAAGATATTCCTTGCCGTATACCTGGGTGATATATTCGGCCGCCTCGGCACGAGCCTCGTCCGATATTCTCAGCGAATCGGTACGCATATAGGTAATAAGACCTATCTCGCCGTATTCTTCGGTGGGGACTCCCTCATAGAGCTGCTGAGCGGCTCTCATGGTGCGGTGCGTCTGAAAATTCAGCTTGCGTGATGCGTCCTGCTGTAGTGTAGAGGTTATGAATGGCGGTGCGGGCGAACGCTTTTTAGTACCTTTCTTTACCTTGTCTACAACAAAGTCCTTGCCCTTTATCCCTGCAAGAATGTCGTTGGTCGTCTTCTCATCCTCTATTTCGAGCTTTTTGCCGTCTTTCCCGTAAAACTTTGCGGCAAACTGCTTTTTGGTCTTGGCCGACAACAGAGCGTCTATGCTCCAGTATTCTTTGGGTATAAATGCGTTTATCTCATTCTCTCGGTCAACAATTATACGCACGGCTACCGACTGCACCCGTCCCGCCGAAAGACCGCTCGCCACCTTCCGCCACAAAAACGGGCTGAGTTTGTACCCCACGATTCTGTCGAGTATTCTTCTCGCCTGCTGTGAATGAAAGAGATCTATATCGATCTTGCGGGGGTTCTTCATTCCTTTAACTATTCCGGTCTTGGTGATTTCGTTGAACGAAACACGGTTGGCATCGTTTATATCAAGTCCCAGTATATGCGACAGATGCCACGAGATAGCCTCGCCCTCTCTGTCAGGGTCGGTAGCAAGATAGACCTTGTCGGCTTTCTTGGCCTTCTTCACCAACTCTTTTATTAGCGCCGATTGTTTCCGCACGTTTATATACTTAGGCGTAAAATCATTCTCGATATCAACCCCCAGCGTGGATTTTGGCAGGTCTCTCAGATGCCCCATAGACGCCATGACCTCATAACCCCTGCCGAGATATTTTTTTATGGTCTTTGATTTTGCCGGAGATTCAACTATAACTAATTTTGACATACAATCACTCCTGATATAACATAAATTTTTTCCCGGGTATGGCCGTCAGCAATCCTCTAACCTCGAGATTGGTCAATGCCGACAGCAAAGAGGGAACGGTAAGTCCTGATTTTTCGGTGAGTTGGTTTATATGGATTGGGTCATAGGTAAGGATGTCATAAATCGCCCTCTCGTCAGAGGATAGGTCATCGGGCGCCGGGGGTTTTTCGCCCGGTTTCTTTTTGGGAGCCGTGGTCTGCTTTTGCGGTGGTTTTTGGGGTTGCTTTTGCGGTGGTTTCTCGGTGGGTTCTACAGGGTTTTTATTAGAATCGGACGGAGTTTCAGCTTTGGTTTCGTCCTGTTCTTTTGGTTTTTCGAGTGTAATATTATGCGCATACTCTGATATATATACCTGCAGCATATCATTTGCAGACAGAGCAGGCCATGCTCCGTCTAAAATCAGACGATTAACTCCTGTATACTGCTCATCATAAATATCATGGGGAGGAACGCAAAATACATCCTTGCCCATCTCAAGAGCATGATTGGCCGTTATAAGACTTCCGCTCTTGACAGGGGCATGGGTCACTACCGTAGCGGTTCCCAAAGCCGCCATGATTCGGTTACGCACCGGTATTATGCTCGGCCATGTCTGAGCAGATGGCGGCAGTTCGCTGATAAGAGCCCCGCCGTGTTTGAGAATCTGCTGTTTGAGTTCTCGGTTCTCGGCAGGATAGTTTACATCAAGACCGCAGGCTAATACCGCTATGGTCGTTCCGCCCGCCTTTAGTGCGCCCATGTGTGCATATGTGTCAAGACCCGATGCGCATCCGCTTATGATGACCGCCCCTGCTTTAGCAAGCTGGTATGAGAGATTCCCCGTGACCTTCTTGGAATAATCGGTCATGCTTCTTGTACCCACAACGGTGAAGGCAAGTCTCTCGTCAAGCCCGCCTATGTCGCCCTTTACATACAGAACAGAGGGAGGATTAAATATATCACGCAATCTTTCGGGATAGAGGTCATCGTTATATGCGACTATATCTATATTCAGCCTGCTGCATTTTCCCGCTATTTCCTGACAGGCAGAAAGGGACACGGAGGTCATTTTAGCAATCTCTTCTTTTGTGAGAAAGTCTGCCTTTTCAAACTCGGCCACACCGCCGTTATAGAACTCCTCTATGTCACTATACTCTTCTAAAATCATCTTTGGCTTATCGCTGCCATATGCAAAACACTGCGACAACCAAATGTAATACTCGTTCATGCTCAAACGCTCCTCCTCTTTATCTCCCACATTACTATTGCGGCGGCCGATGTTACGCCCAGCGATTCGGAGTTTCCCAGCATATCAATGGTGATTGTGTGTTGGCATTTTTCCAGCACGTCCCGACTGATCCCATGGGTTTCGTTTCCCAGCACGACAATTCCCGATTGCGGGAAATCCACCTCTGTTATCGATCTTGCGGAACTGTCCGGTACTGCGGCAAATATCGCCGTCATATCGGTTAGCTGTCCAAAAAGATCGGGCAGATTACGGCCGCAAACTACAGGAACTCTGAAAGAAGATCCCATTGCCGCTCTGACTACCTTTTCGCCCCAAATATCACAGCAATTCTCTCCGGCTATAACCCCGGCAAAGCCTATCGCCTCAACCGTTCTTATTATAGACCCCATGTTGCCCGGGTCGCCGATTCGGTCGAGGGCTAACCAATATCCCTGCGACAAATCCGGCTCTATGCTGACCGGGATTTTTGCGGCGGTGAATATGCCCTCGGAGTTTACCGTTGACTTGAGCTTGTTGGCGGCATTGTCGCCAATGCAGGTGACAGCGGCTCCCGAAGACAGGAGCTGCTTGTGTTTTTCGAGGCAGTCTTGGGTTACAAAGACCTGCTCTATGTCGGCTCCGCTATTTACCGCTTCCCAAAACAACTTCAGCCCCTCAAAGACATACAGACCGCATTGTCTGCGGTATTTCTTGTCGGTGCGTAATAGATTGTATTGCTTTATTTTCTCATTGACGGCGCTTGTTATTATTTCCAATCACTCTGCACCCCGTTTAAAATACTGTCCCCACATTACAAGGTAGTGTGGGGATAGATGGTAAAAAATTATGATAGAGCGGCCTTTGCTTTTTTGCAGATTTCGGTAAATCCTGCCGCATCATTTATAGCTATTTCGCTGAGCATTTTGCGGTTGAGATTTATTCCTGCCTTGCGAAGTCCGTTAATAAAGGTCGAGTAGTTCATCTCATTGAGCTTGCAGGCGGCAGAAATTCTTGTTATCCACAGTTTTCTGTAATCACGCTTCTTTTGCTTGCGAGCAACATAGGCATACTGCCCGGATTTCATAACGGCTTGTTTGGCGGTCCTGAAAAGTTTACTCTTGCCGCCGAAATATCCTTTGGCTAATTTTAATACCTTATTTCTTCTTTTGCGCGTAGTAACCGCGCGTTTTACACGAGCCATGATTATATTCCTCCAAAAAATTTGTTTTTTATTTATACGGTATTAATAATTTGATAGCCGCTTCATTTGTCTTGTCGGCATAGGTTCCCTTTCGGAGACCCCTCTTGCGTTTTGTCGTCTTCTTGTTCAGTATGTGAGACTTGTTGGCGTGTGACCGCTTTACCTTGCCTGATTTAGTCAGACTGAAACGCTTTTTTGCTCCGCTGTGCGTCTTTATTTTTGGCATTTGTCTTTACTCCGTTCTTATAATTATTTTAATAATCCTAACCTTTGGCTGCTTTCGGCGATATAAGCATGGTCATGCTTCTGCCGTCGAGTTTTGGTCTGTTTTCCGATGTTCCGTGTTCCGCTATAGCCTCTGCAAATCGGTTCATCGTGTTGGACCCAAGATTGGTATGTGCCATTTCCCTGCCCCTAAATCGTATGGACACCTTTACTTTGTCTCCGGCTTGTAAAAACTTTATAGCATGATTAAGCTTGGTGTTAAAATCGTGCGTATCGATGTTAAGCGAGAGACGGATTTCTTTAACCTCGATGATCTTTTGATGCTTTCTCGCTTCCTTCTCTCGTTTCGACTGCTCGAATTTATACTTACCATAGTTCATAATCCTGCAAACCGGCGGCGAAGCCATCGGCGCGATTTTGACAAGATCGAGATTCTGCTGACCGGCAAGCTGCATCGCCTCTTTAGCGCTCATAATTCCCAGCTGACTGCCATCGTCTCCCACAACTCTCACTTCTTTGTCACGGATATTTTCATTAATGAGCAGATCTTTATTGTTTATTTCCGGCACCTCCGTTAAATAATTTAGAATAAAATAAAAAGCACAGAATACTCATTCTGCACCCGGCAAGACCTTTGCGGCAACTACGCAATGGCAAAAACACCGTATTAACCGTGTGACTGCAAGAAATCACAGGTGAGAATAAAATATCCTTCTTTATTTATACAACACATTCTATCACGTCTATCCCGCCTTGTCAACCCCTGTGAGAAAAATTTTTTCATGCCGTTCTCGGTTATGCCACGGGTGGCAGATTGCCGCCCCTACCGCAATTTGCGGGTTTACACATAGGACGGTACGCACAGGGGTGCGTACCCTACGGGAGAAAACACCCGCCGCTGCGATAACCACGGATGACCGAGGGCGGTCATCCCTACAGACCACCCCGCCGCTGCGGCGGCACCCCGACGGCAATTAACAGTTGACAATGAACAATTGACAATTATTGTAAATATAAATTTGCTGGCAAAAATAGAATTAGATTTCTATAATTTCAAGCCCCGTAACTGTCCATTGTGCATTGTTCATTGTCAATTGGCATCATTCCCCTCTGGGGAGGGGTGGCAAACACTCGCAACAAAGTTGCGATAGTGTTTGACGGGGTGGTCTGCTGCGGGGTGCCCTCGCA
>WRME01000003.1 GCA_009777275.1 Oscillospiraceae bacterium | reverse complement strand
GCTTGCATACTATAATTTCCAATTCCCCTCTAGGGAGGGGTGGCAAACACTCGCAACAAAGTTGCGATAGTGTTTGACGGGGTGGTCGGCTACAATTGACAATTTACAATGAACAATGGACAGTTACGGGGGCTTGAAATTATAGAAATCTAATTCTATTTTTACCAGCAAATCTGAATCTACAATAATTGTCAATTGTACATTGTCAACTGTTAATTGTCATCGGGGTGCCGCCGCAGCGGCGGGTGTTTTTTTCGTGGTTACCGCAGCGGCGGGTGTTTTTTTCGCGGCTACCGCAAACTCTGTGTGTATCCTTGTAGGGTATGCACCCCCGTGCATACCGTCCATCATAGCATGACGGAGAGGGCGACTGTCAATTGCACCAAAAACCCTCCCCCTGAATTTCAGGAGGAGGGTTTTAGTTATCCCTATCATTACCCGTTCATCAATGACATGGGGTCTATCCATTTTTCTGCGTTTTTGACGGCGAAATGCAGATGCGGGTCTTCTGCTATTTCATTGAGGGCGGTCATTCCCACCGCTCCGATGGTGTCTCCTACCTTTAGGTCAACCCCCGCTTTTATGGTTACATTTTTATCAAGATTGTAGTAGTAACCGATATAACCCTCACCGTGATCTATAACAACCGTCATTCCCCATCTGGGGTCCTCACCTACATTGAGCACCTTGCCGTCTGCAGCCGACTTTACAGGAGTGCCGAGTTCTGCCTTAATGTCAACTCCGTCGTGGGTTCTCCAGTCGTTGAGGGTTTTGGATCTTACAAGCTCTCCGTTGCTGAATGGTACCGATACCTCTCCCGCCAGAGGCATTGCCCATTTGTTCTGCGCTATAGGAGCCTCTTCATTGGATTGAATGTTATCATTCTCATCTGTGCCGTCGTCATCGTCGTCGTCCTCGTCATCGCTGTCCGATGTTTCTGAGATTCCTATGCCGCCCTGGGGTTTGTTTACATCATCGGCAATGTTCCCCCAATCATAGGGGTCATTATAGACTATGTTGTTATTCCCAAAGTTGTTGTCTCGGGTCAGGGTCGACATGGTTCGGTTAATGGCAAAATAGGCAGCCGTTCCTACAGCTAAAAGACTTATCGCAAGAGCTATATAAAACCCCTTGCCCGTAAAAAATGCCAAACCTTTTGATTTGTTAAAGTTTATATTTTTCATATCTTTCTACCTCCGCTGTTATTTTTGCCCTCTATTCCCAAAAATATGCCCCGATAAATAAAAATTTTTACAATTCCCCAAATTCGTATCCCGATTCCCGTATGGTATCTATAACATCCCCCAATATTTCGGCATTGGTTTTAGAGACGGCATGGAGCAGATATATCGCTCCCTTGTGGGCGTTTTCGGTGACCTTCTTTAAAGCGGAAGAGGGTTCCGGCTGCGATTTAACATCATAGTCATAATAGGCGTAACTCCAAAACACAGATCTATATCCGAGACTTGCGGTTACCGCCAGCGATTGCTCCGAGAACTCTCCCATCGGAGGACGGAAGAGGGTCATCTTGTATCCGTATTCCTTTAATATATACTCGTGCAGCAGCATGATCTCCGATTTCATCTGCTCTATGCTGATGGTCGGCATTGATTTATGCTTAAAGCTGTGATTGCCGAGTATATGACCCTCGCTGATCATGCGCTCTATGAGCCGGGTGTTTTCTTTGGCATATCCGTGGGTGATAAAGAATACCGCCCTCACACCCCTGTCAGATAGGGTGTCTAATATCTTTTCGGTGTATCCGTTCTCATATCCTTCGTCAAAGGTAAGGATTATTCTGTCGCTCTCTTCATTGATAAAAACAGCGTTATACCCGCCGTATCTTGCGTTAAACTCTATAGATGAAACGGGACGTCCGTGTACATCCTTGTGAACTCCCTGTCCCCAGCCCCGCTTTTGTCTGTCAAGACTGCTAAAGTCGTATGATGCGCTAAAGACGGGTATATTTATTAAAATCATTACAACCGCAACTGTAATAATTGATATTATTTTTTTCATAACTGCCTACCATCCTTTGTGTAATCCTGTGATATTCTTGTAGGGTACGCACCGTGCCTGCCGTCCTTTGTGTAATCCTGTGCGTACCCTACGGTTATATCAATCGCAAATCATTATGATGTTGCACCTGTGTGTCCGTCGATCCCTGTGTTACCGTTGTTGTTATCGCCGCTGTATTCGTCATGGATGCTCTGCGAGGTACTGTGGGGTTCCTCACTATGCGAAGTAGTTCCGCTTTGACTGGTGTGCGAACTGCCGGAATGTATATTATTCCTGCAAGAAGCAACAGATAAAACAAGCATTATCGCAAATACTGTAATTATAAACCTTTTCATTATTAAACCACACCTCCGTTTTTTTAACTTTTGATATAATCTGCACTCGACAGACTATTGAGTATATTTTGTGCAAAAATAATAAAATAATGCGGAGATTTATAAATTATCGTCATAACATCTAATCGGCAGATGTATATTTTGCATATTTATGTGAAATATACAGTTTTGCGAAAATCGGTTGTATTTTATACCGCAACCGTGTATAATCTGTATATTGACCAAAAAATGATCAAAGAAAATCAATTGAAAGCAGGATTTTAGCAATGATAAAGGCAGGAATAATAGGTGCGACAGGCTATGTGGGTAACGAACTTCTGCGGCTGCTGCTGCGGCATCCGTCTGTGGAGGTTTCGGGATTGAGGGATGTAGATTCCTATGAAGGTAAGGGATACGACAGCGTTTATGCAAATTATGCAGAGATATGCAATATAAAAATGACCGATCAGGATACGGTCATACAAAATGCTGATGTGGTATTTACCTGCCTGCCTGCGGGATTCAGCGAAAGGATAGCCATAAACTGCCTTGAATCGGGCAAAATGCTTATAGACCTCGGCAGTGATATGCGTATTCGGGATGAGGATGTAAATAAAGAGTGGTACGGCATAGACCGTCAAAGACAGGATATTATAGCACAGACTGTATATTCTATACCCGAACTGCATGGTCAAAGACTCAAGTCGGCAAGAATCATAGCCAATCCCGGCTGTTATCCCACGACTGCGGCATTGGCGCTGGCACCCGCTGTAGAGCAGGGTCTTGTCGATACAAAGACAATAATAATCGACAGCAAATCGGGTGTTACGGGAGCGGGAAAGGGCCCAACGGCCGAGACACAGTATGCCGAGGTCAACGAAGCCTTTCGAGCATACAAGATAGGACAGCATCGGCATATCCCTGAGATTGAGCAGATTCTCAGCGATATAGCGGGCAGTTCTGTAAAGGTCACCTTCACTCCCCATCTTCTGCCTGTCAACAGAGGGATACTCTCGACTGTATATGCCGGTCTGAGCAGTGACCTCAGCCAGGATGAACTGTGGGATGTTTATAACGATTTTTACAAGGACAAGAGATTCGTGCGGATTCTGCCCCAAGGCATGGCGGCTAATATGAAAAACGTCAAGTATTCCAACTATTGCGACATCTCTGTACACACAGACCGACGAACAGGCAGACTGATAGTCGTTTCTGCTATAGACAACATGGTCAAGGGTGCGGCAGGACAGGCGATACAGAACATGAACATAGCATTAGGGCTGGAAGAAAGCATGGGATTAGACCTAATCCCGCCGACATTTTAAAAAATATTAAAAAATTGGAGAATAAGATGAATATGACAATCATTCCCGGGGGGATTTGCGCTCCCGTTGGATTCAAGGCGGCCGGAATACAGTGCGGACTGCGTAAAAACAAGAGCAAGAAAGACCTTGCTCTTATCTACGCCGATCAGCCATGCGTTTCTGCGGCGGTCTATACGCAAAACAAGGTCAAGGCGGCTCCGCTCCTTGTGACCATGCAGAACCTTGCCGATTCACAGGCAAGGGCTGTGATCGTCAACAGCGCCAACGCCAACGCCTGCAACAAAGACGGTCTTCAAAAGGCTCATATGATGTGCAAACTTGCGGCGGACGCCCTGTCCATCCCTGAATCGGATGTTATTGTATCCTCAACGGGGGTTATAGGACAGACCCTGCCGATAGAACCCATAGCCAACCACATCGATGCTCTTGCGGCGGCTCTCTCGCATGACGGAGGCGGCGATGCGGCCGAGGCGATTCTCACAACCGACACGGTCAAAAAAGAAATAGCCGTCTCATTCGAGACGGACGGAAAGATCTGCAAAATAGGAGCAATGGCAAAGGGAAGCGGAATGATACATCCTAATATGGCGACACTGCTCTGTTTTGTCACCACCGATGCCGCTATTTCTCCCCAAGCGCTGTCCAAAACAGCAAGAGAGGTCTGTGACGATACATTCAACATGGTTAGTGTAGACGGTGATACGTCAACTAATGACATGATGGTGGTAATGGCATCCGGTCTTTGCGGGAATCAAGCGGCGGAAGATGATCAGCCGCCTGACGGATTCAAACAGGCTCTCATGTTTGTATGCACACACCTTGCAAAAGAAATAGCAAAAGACGGTGAGGGCGCTACCAAACTGCTGGAATGTACCGTTACGAGCGCTGGGGACATAGACACGGCAAGGTCTGCGGCAAAGTCGGTCATAAGTTCCAGCCTGTTCAAGTCGGCCATGTTCGGCAAGGACGCCAACTGGGGCAGGATCCTCTGTGCCGTGGGATATTCGGGCGGTGAGATAGACACAGACAAAATCGCCGTCTCTCTATCATCCTGCAACGGAGAAATAGAGGTATGCAGGAACGGTACGGGGCTCCCGTTTGACGAACAAAGAGCGGCTGATATTCTAAGCGGGGATGAGATAAAGATACTCATAGACTTAGGAGAACCGCAGGGTTATTCCGCCTCAGCATGGGGCTGTGACCTTACCTACGACTATGTCAAGATCAACGGGGACTACAGAACATAAGGAGAAGATTATGGATATATCAAATAATACAAAGGCGCAGGTGTTAATAGATGCACTGCCCTATATACAAAAATACAGCGGCAAGATAGTCGTTATAAAATACGGCGGCAACGCTATGACCGATGAAGCTCTAAAACAGGCGGTCATGTGTGATATTGTACTGATGACACAGGTGGGGATCAAGGTAGTGCTTGTTCATGGCGGCGGACCCGAAATCAACGGAATGCTCGAAAAGATAGGCAAAAAGCCTGAGTTTATAAACGGTCTGCGGTATACCGATAAAGAATCTGTGCGTATAGTGCAGATGGTACTTGCGGGCAAGGTCAACAAGGACCTTGTGATGATGCTCCAGCAGTATGACGTAAGAGCCTTGGGTCTCAGCGGCATAGACGGAAATATGCTGAAGGCCGAAAAGATACAGAACGGTCACGATCTCGGGTATGTGGGTGAGATAAGCGGCATAGATGTATCACCTGTTACCGATGCGCTTGATTCGGGATATATTCCGGTAGTCGCCTCTATTGCGGCAGGTAACGATGGGGAGATATATAACATCAACGCCGACACCGCCGCCGCCAAAATAGCGGCCGAGCTGAATGCCGAGACATTTATACTAATGACCGACATCAAGGGCGTTTTGCGGGATAAAAACGATCAAACAACACTCATCCCCGTAATCAAGACCGACGATGTGGATGAGCTTATCTCAAACGGCATAGTAACCGAGGGTATGCTCCCCAAGGTAGAGTGTTGCGTCAACTCTATCAAAGAGGGTGTAGGCCGCACCATCATAATAGACGGCAGACTGCCCCATTCCCTGCTAATAGAGATATTCTCTAACGAAGGCGTAGGCACAATGTTCGTGTAAGTTGTACATTCTGCATTGTTATTTTCTCCAGTTCAGTCTTTCATTAAACACTCCGCCTGTGACGGCTGCGTCTATTATGCCGCCGTCATGCGGGGTTTCTTTTTTTGCCGCCATGTTTGCGGTAAAATCGGTCTCTCCCCCGCTTTGTGACAGATGATTGTCGGTGCTGTAGAAGTATGCCCCCGTTACCTTGAGCCTGCCTCCCGTAACGGTGTTTGCCATCTGCCCCTGATCGACATAGTTTATCTGCTGAAACTCGGTATCGCCGCCGCCGATCAAGACCGCCCTGTCGGGATTGCCCCACATAAGCGTATTGTAGAAGACAGACCTGCCATCGGCATTTGGGGTGACCTCGATATATATCTTTGTATCGGGTGACGCTATTGTCACAAGCTCGGTGTTGATAAAATCAATCTCGGTAAAGCCGTCGATATTAAGACCCTGTTCGCCGCCGTCGGTACCGTGTCCGATAAACCTGCCCTTGGTACCCTTGCCATCTTGATCTGCAAAATACAATCCGTGTTTGGCGGCAAAGACAAAGGTTCCGAGCAGGTGGACATTCTCGTTATAGCCGAATTTTAACGCATCGAGATGCTTTATTTGATTCATCCAAAAGCTATGCCATGTTTTTCTGTCCGGTTTGCCCGGCAGACTGCTCCTGTACAGATAATGCGGGTTGTACTGTATGTTTTCCACCCAGCCCTCACTCGAATTGTTTCCGCAATAGATTCCGCACCTTATCGGAGCGCCTGAGATGTATGAAACATAGTGGTTCTTTGAGCCGTATGTTCCAAAGTCTACGCCCAGCCACGCATTGACAAAGACGGTATCTATAACATAGCAATAGTCGCCATTTGCCTGTATCGCCCACGGATACTCAACAGGCTCAACGGGATCCTGCTCAGGATGATTTATAACCAATCCTCTCACACCCGATTTTTCGCCCAGAGTGATAAACGGAGTACCGTCTTGATCGCCCTTATCGGCAAACGGCTGTAGCACACTTCCCCCGCCCATCGTGTGGCAGGGAACATCGAAACTTCCCCTAATCTCAACATTATCAGGAACGGTCAGCTGACCGTCAAACCTATAGAGACCCGCAGGAACATAGACTATGCCGCCTGTCTGCCCCGCCTTATCAAGAGCGGCTTGGAATGAGGCGGTGTTGTCGGTCTCACCATCTGCTAATGCTCCGAAGTTGTCAACTGTATATAGGTTAGCGGCAGGACAGAGGGGGTAGGGATAGGGTTTGTGTCCGCCTCTCGGCATAACGGGAAGATTCAGCGGATCATCGGAATATTGCAGTTGGTTCTGAGCCTTTACGCCAATTTTGTTGCGAGCCTCACCGCCGAAATCGCATCCGAGTATCTGGGTTCCGCTAACACCGTCCTTTATCTCAAGATGGGCGCCCTCCCCGCTGAACTTGCACCCAAGCAGTGACAGACCGCCGTTGTTCTGAACTATGGCTGTATCGCTCCATCCGCAAAATGTACAGTTGGCAAAACTCAGCTGTCCCCTGCCGCCCTGCACAACCATGTTTTTATATGGCCCGGAGAAATCAACTCCGTTTATCTGCATGACCGTTTCAAATGAGGATTCGCTTGCTATGGCCGCCAGCAATCCACGTTTTTCGCCGTCGCTGTCTGCTGTGATCGAGCTGTCCGAAAGGGCAACGCCGTATGGGTTGACATTTATAAGATTAAATCCTGTTCGGCAATTGTGTATATTCAGCTGTGAAAACTGGGCATTCGGCGCCACAGAGGTAAGGGAGGTTATGAGGAATCCTATGCGGCATCCCTGTATATTTACGTTGTAGCCATACTCCCAATCGGAACGAGCCATGAATATTCCTGTGGTGTTGTCGGCCATATAATCACGGAGTTTATCGCTGTCCTGCATTGACATCGATTCAAACTGTTCGAGATACTTGGGTGAAATATAGAGATTCTCAAGACGGCCAATATCGGTGGTCATGTCCATAAACATACCCGTGTGCAGCGGGGTCATGTAGACGTTTTTAAGATAGTGCAGTTCGTTACCCGTAGGACCGCACTGTACCCCGATCCAGGGATTAACCAATGTCACGTTGCGGAGCGTAATGCTGTCGATACCCCTCTGTCTGACGGTTGGAGAATACGGCACGGGATTGTCTAAGTTCTGCTCAGGATAGTATATGGTCATATTAACAAGCCCTGTGCAGGACTCCATGGTTATCTGCGGCGTAAACTCTCTATCGTTCCGCCCGCAGTAGCAGTGCAGTATTGTCCCTCTGTCCTGCGGATTCTCTCTATCGGGATTTATCCACTCTCCCCGCAGGGTTACCCCTGTCTTTATGGTGAGATAGGATCTTAGCGCATACCTGCCCTCCGGCAGATATACCACGCCTCCGCCTGCTTCCTTGCAGTCGTCTATCATCTGCTGTATCGCCGTGGCACTGTCGCTCTCTCCGGTATGATCGAGGGCGTAATCCCTGCCGTGTACAACGGCAACGGCCATGTCATCTGTGCTGTATTTCCCTGTTATAAGCTCCGGTTTCATAAATATACTCCTCAATTAATATGGTATTTTTCTTTGTTTCCATGAGAGTATAGCATTGATTTGGGAAGAAGTCAAGTTTAAAAATACTTCAGGGTCACCTATCCACGGTACGCACCCCCGTGCATACCGTGCCATCATAGCACGACTGAGAGGGCAGTAGGGGTGAACGTGAAAAATACTTCTTGACATTTTACAACACATAGAATATAATTTTTGTAAACACGAGTATAATAATCATGTTTACAAAAGAGGGGTGATTTCTATGTTTATAGGCAGAGAAAAGGAATTATCGGCGCTTGGCAAGCTATATGATGAAGAAACATTTCAGATGGTGGTTATGTACGGCAGAAGAAGAATCGGCAAAACCACGCTGATTTGCGAATTTATATCAGATAAACCTGCGATATTTTTTACCGCTCAGGAGGTAAATGACGCTGTTAATCTAAGCCGTTTTTCCAAAAAGATTTACTCATTCTTTGATATACCCGAATCGGCAGGAGCTTTTGAAAACTGGAGCGATGCCTTTGAGTTTCTTGCGATAAAGGCGAAAGAACGGCGGTTTGTTTTAGCTTTTGACGAGTTTCCCTATGCCGCTGCGGCAAACCGATCCCTTAAATCGATCCTGCAAAGGTTGATTGACCATAGCTTTAAAGACACAGGATTGTTTTTGATTTTATGCGGAAGTCACATGGGATTTATGGAAAACGAGGTTTTAGGCTACAAAAGCCCTCTGTTCGGCAGAAGAACAGCACAGATAAAGTTGGACGGATTTGATTATTACGATGCAGGAAAAATGCTCGACAGTTTTAGTAATACAGATAAGCTCAAGCTATACGCCTGTATAGGAGGAACGCCGCATTATTTAGCGCAGATTAAATCGAACGAGAGTTTTGAGGATAATATCAAGCGATTGTTTTTTGATATATCAGGGTATCTGTACAATGAGCCTGCCATGCTCCTGCAGCAGGAGCTTAGAGAGCCTGCGATGTATAACTCTATCATAACGGCTATCGCAGGAGGGGCATCAAGACTTAATGAAATAGCCACAAAGATAAATGAAGAGAGTCCGAAAGTAAGCAAATATCTGCAAACACTTGTGAATCTGCAGATTGTACACAAGCTGTATCCTTTTGGGGATAATCCGCAAAACAGCCGCAGAGGGATTTACAGGATTGCCGATAATTGCTATGATTTTTGGTATAGTTTTGTTTTTCCTGCAAAACCTGAGATCGAAAGCGGAAGCGGAGATCTGATAGCAGATGCAGAGGTGTTTGGCGAAAAATTGTCTGCATATATCGGAAAGCCGCCCTTTGAAACGATCTGTCAGCAGTATATGCAAAGAGCCAACCGAAGCGGTAAGCTGCCGTTTGTTGCAACATCATTTGGTGCATGGTGGGGTAACGACCAAAGAAACAAGACACAGGCTGATTTTGATTTGATTGCCGCCAACCGTAAAACCAAGCAGATTGTTTTAGGAGAGTGCAAGTGGAAAGACAACCTGAATATTGAAACGCAGATAAAAAAACTGGGAGATAAAGATCATCTGCTTGAGGAGTATACAGAACGGTATTATTATATTTTTACCAAAGAATCAACCGAGCAATTGCATGACCTTGCCGGAGCCGCAGTTGTCACAACCGATATGTTGTTCGAGTGAGGCGGTGATCGTGAGTTTCTTGTAAAAACGACTTGACAATGGCGTTATAATCCGATATTATATTACTGAGGTGATAGTTGTGACTAAAACAAAAGCAAATGTAAATGTTAAGATTGACGCAAACATTAAGGAAACGGCTGCTCTGTTTTTATCGCGCATGGGAATAGACCTGACAACAGCGGTTGATATGTATTTTCGGCAAATAATAGCAGAACGCCAATTGCCATTTCAACCTACAGTTATGCCAACGCTTGACGAACAATTAATTGCGGCAATAGAAGCGAAAAACATTCCGGTAATCGACCTTGATGTTGATGAAAACGGAGCGATAGTCGTTGACAAAGACTTACACCCCGATTTGTATGATTGGGCGGTGAACGGCTAATGAAACCATTCGATGTTCTCGTAACTTATATTGGGTGGGCTAATGGTGGCAAGCGTAGACCCGTACTCATTTTCAAATGCGTTGGAGAATACGTTTTAATTTTCCGGATTACATCTCAATTTGAGGTGAAGAGCGAGGCAATACGCTCAAGATATTTTAAAATCAATGATTGGAAACAAGCGGGACTTGACAAACAGTCGTATGTAGATATAGGTTCATTACATCGTGCAAAAGAAACAGTTTTTTCGAACGCCCCCGGTATAGGTCGTTTAACCGAAAGCGACAAGAAGAGACTGATTGAATTTTTAACACAGAACGAAGTGTAACAACCCCCAAAATCTTCCTCAAAAATTTCTTTTAAAAAACCTCTTGACAAACTCTGATCTTTGGTTTATACTATCGTCTGTCAAGAATATTTCGGAGGCAAATGTGATGGATAGTCGTAAACATAAAGTGAATAGCTTTAACAGCTTTAGCGGTCTATTTAACAAGGCTTTGTTTGCTTTGTTTTTTGGACTGTTTCTATTTATGTGTCCGATTGTTCTGAGGTCTGCACCGGGATTGTGATTTTTATTATCAAAAGGTGTACGCTCGGATCAATCGGAAAACGATTGAATCGGGCTTTTTCTTTTGATAAAATATAATGAAAAGAGGTAGTTTATCTTGAAAACAAAAAACAGGTACTGTATCCTAACTGCGGGGATGGTTATACAATTTTGCGCAGGAATAATCTATATGTGGAGCGTGTTCAAGGCTCCGGTTTCGTCCCATCTTAATTGGGATGCCGGGGCGGCATCGCTAACATCGTCGGTCATGCTGGCTATGTTTGTTCTCGGTATTATTTTGGGCGGATATGCTCAGGATAGGTTGGGCCCCAAAAAGGCAACCCTCGCAGGAAGTCTGCTTATAGGAGCGGGTATGGCCTGCACGGCGCTTATAACAGCGTCTGCTCCCTGGCTTGTATACATCACATACGGCATAATCGGAGGACTTGGGGTAGGAACGGTCTATATGTCAACCATAGCGGCGGTACAAAAGTGGTTCCCCGACAGGCGGGGATTTGCCTCAGGAATGATAGTAAGCGCATTCGGTCTGTCGCTGGTGGTGTTTGCCCCGCTCGCAAAGGTGATGCTTGCCGAAATCGGCGTGCCTAAAACATTCTTGATATTCGGGCTTAGTTTTCTTGTCGTATGCGGGGTTTGCTCGATGTTTATAACCAATCCGCCGCAGGGTTATCTGCCGGCGGGATACACTCCGGCACAGGCCGCCGTTACAAAGCGGCAATACTCACCCCGTGAGATAATAAAAACCAAACAATTCTATCTATTGGCGGGCGGTCTGCTATTCACGCTCCCTGCATACTTCATACTAAACCCCGTCTTCCTGTCGCTCGGAACGGTTCGGGGATTGTCCGAACAGCTTGCGGTTGCGGGTGTATCCCTAACCGGAATCAGCAGTGCGGCAGGACGGCTGATAGTATCGTGGTCGTCTGATAAAATAGGCAGAAAAGCCGCTATGATAGCCATAGCTGTTATAATTCTGATAGCATCGTTGGTTATGATTGCGGGACAGGGAATGTTGTTCCTTATCTGCATAGTTCTCATCTCATTCGGATTCGGCGGAGCGGCAAGTGTATACTCCGCTATGACGGCCGAAAGTTTCGGAACTAAATACGGCGGGATAAATTTTGGGCTTGTTATGCTCGGATTCGGAATTTCGGCATTGACATTTCCGCTCATTTCTAATAAACTAACAGAAGGGGGAAGTTATACAAGCTCATTTGTACTGGCCGCCGCCACCTGTGTGGTTGCTATCGTCCTCGTGTTATTGATGCGAAAAAACAAATAAGAAAGGTTTAATATTATGAAAGAATTAAAAAACATTACGATTGGGAATATGTTGGAGGAGACAGCCTCAAAGTTTCCCACCAATCAGGCGGTCAAATACATCGAGATGGAGTTTGACAAGACCTGGTACGAATTTAACAACAAGGTAGACCGTATCGCAAAGGGACTCATGGGTATGGGTTTTCAAAAGGGCGACCACGTTGCGGTCTGGGCGACAAACTATCCGCAATGGCTCACGCTGATGTTTGCCACCGCAAAGGTAGGCATAGTTTTGGTAACGGTCAATACTAACTATAAGGAACACGAGCTGGAGTTTTTGCTGGGACAATCGGACAGCAAGGCGCTGTTTATATGCGATGGTCTTAAAGACATAGACTGTGAAAAGATAATATACTCTATATGCCCCGAACTCAAGACCTGCAAAAAAGGTCATCTCAAATCAGAAAAGCTCCCCGAACTCAAGATGGTCTGTTCCTTTGACAACCACTATGACGGGATGTATCACTGGAACGAGATAGAGTATTTCGGCGTTTTGGTATCACAGGATGAATATAACGCAAGAAAGAACAGCCTTGACCCCGATGATGTTATAAATATGCAGTACACCTCAGGGACAACGGGATTCCCAAAGGGCGTAATGCTTACACATAAAAACATAGTCAACAACGGTATGTCTATAGGCGACTGCATGAGATTTACCGAAAACGACAGGCTCTGTATCCCTGTTCCCTTCTTCCATTGCTTTGGAATGGTTCTTGCTATCATGGCCTGTGTCACCCACGGAAGCACCATGGTTCCGCTGCTCTGGTATACTCCTATGAAGGTCATGCACGTTGTTGAGTATGAAAAATGTACGGCTCTGCACGGTGTTCCGACTATGTTTATAGGAATCTTAGAACACAGAGACTTTGATAAATACGACTACTCTACCCTCCGCACAGGCATTATGGCGGGATCACCCTGTCCTATAAAGGTTATGCAGGATGTTGTGGACAAGATGAATATGAAAGAAATTACCATCGCTTTCGGTCAGACAGAGGCGTCCCCCGTCTGTACCCAGACCACCGTTGACGATAGCCTTGAGAAACGTGTTCACACCGTCGGTAAGACGTTACCCTTTATGGAGACAAAGATTGTCGATCCCGAAACGGGCGATGAGGTCGGCATTGGTGTAGACGGAGAGTTCTGCGTGCGGGGATACAATGTTATGAAAGGATACTACAAGCTCGAAGATGCAACGGCCGCCGCTATCGACAAGGACGGCTGGCTCCACACGGGAGACCTTGCTACCGTTGACACCGACGGATACTATAAAATCACGGGACGCATCAAGGACATGATCATCAGGGGCGGCGAGAATATCTTCCCCAAAGAGATAGAGGATTTCATCTATACCCATCCCGCCGTCAAGGATGTAGCCGTTGTGGCGATACCATCCAAGAAATACGGCGAAGAGGCCTGCGCCTTTGTCATACTCAAAGAGGGCGCCGAAGCGGATGAAGACAGCATTAAATCCTATGTAAACAAAAACTTAGCCAAACACAAGGTACCCGGCAGTGTACTCTTTACCGACAACTTCCCCCTCACCGCAAGCGGAAAGATACAAAAATACATCCTCAGAGACAAGGCAATAGCCGAACTAAAACTCGAAATAGAATCAAAGATAGAAACAGCGTGACGGAGAGGGCGGTAGGGTACGCACAGGGGTGCGTACCGCGGTTATTGCATGACTGAGAGGGCGTTTTAAGGAGAAACAGCATGAACAATTATTTTAATTGCATAGCGCATTATTCCAGCGAGGGGAATCTGTTGGTGGGCGATACCCATGCGGCCATGATAGATTGCGGTATGGCGTTTTGCGCCGGAGATACCATACAAAAGGCAAAGGCAGCACTGGACGGCAGGAATCTTGACTATATATTTTTTTCACACACCCACTATGACCATATCGGGGCATTACCCTATTTTAAGCGGGAATGGCCGGATCTTCAGGTCGTAACCTCATCTGCGGGGGCGGCTGTTCTGCTCAAGGACACTCCGAGACGGGTCATCCGTGAGTTTTCGGCAATAGCGGCAAAATCTCATGGGATTGTTCTTGACGACAACTATGACGACAATGTTTTTTGCGGCGATATTATCGTAAAAGACGGTGATTCTATAGATCTTGGCGGTATCACGGCCGAGATAATCGAAACACCCGGACACACAAGAGACTGCATAAGTTTTTTCGTACCCGAAACAGGGCTGCTCATAGTCAGCGAAACTATGGGGGTGCTTATGCCGGACGGCAGTATACATCCCTGCTATCTTACCGGCTATGACGATACCATAACATCTATCGAGAGATGCGGGAAAATCCCGTATAAGAATCTGTCATTACCGCATAGCGGTATTGCAAGCGATAAGGATGCGGCGGATTTTTTCGCAAAGGCGCTCACGGCAAACAAGGACTGTCACGATTTTGTCTGCGGGATGAAGGCAAAGGGATTGACGGAGCAGGAAATGCTGGAGGAGTTTTTCAGGCGGTATTCCAACCCAACCCTCCTGCTATACCAACCCAAAGAGGCATTTATGGCAAACGCACGAGCCACGATTGAAAAAACACCCTTACGAGGGCATAACGACAATTAACAATGTACGATGTACAATGAACAATTTATATAAAGGAATGTGATTATTATGGAACTGTATTGGAACAAAGAGGTTGAAACCATGGAGCGGGAGCAGATATGGTCGCTCCAGCTGGAAAGGCTAAAGTCTGCGGTGGGGAGGGTGTATGAAAACGTACCCTACTACCGCAAGAAGATGCAGGAGGCAGGCATAGAACCGGGGGATATAAAATCTCTGGAGGATCTGGAGAACCTGCCTATCACAAACAAGCAGGATCTGAGGGACACATATCCGTTCGGACTGTTTGCCGTGCCTATGGAAGAGATCGTGCGTATCCACGCATCGTCGGGAACGACAGGCAAGCAGACTGTGGTAGGATACACCCAAAACGACATTGATATGTGGGCGGACTGTATGGCTCGCTGTCTTGTTATGGAGGGCGCCGACAGAAGCTCCCGTGTGCAGGTTGCATACGGATACGGACTCTTTACCGGAGGACTTGGAGCGCATTACGGCGCTGAGAAGTTAGGAGCGGTATCTATACCTGCATCTTCGGGCAATACCCAGAGGCAGATAACCATGATGATCGACTTTGGCGTGACCCATCTCTGCTGCACACCCTCCTATGCTATGAATATAGCGGAAGTTCTCACCGACATGGGACATTCTAAGGACGACCTAAAGCTAAAATCAGGCTGTTTCGGAGCCGAACCATGGAGCGACGGTATGCGTACCGAGATCCAAAACAGATTAGGATTGCGCGCCTATGATATATACGGTCTTAGCGAGATCATGGGTCCTGCCGTATCGCACGAATGCCGCTATCAAAGCGGTCTGCATATCTGGGAGGATAACTTTATAGCCGAAATCACCCATCCCGATACGGGACTTCCCGTAAAACACGGAGAGCCGGGAGACCTTGTTATAACAACCATCACAAAAGAGGGCATACCTCTAATACGGTATAAAACAAGGGATATATGCACCCTCAACTATGACAAATGCGAATGTGGACGCACCCATGTGCGAATGTCAAAACCTGCAGGACGTACAGATGATATGCTTATAATCCGAGGTGTTAATGTATTCCCCTCTCAGATTGAATCGGTACTGCTCAGCGTGGGCGATGTCCAGCCGCATTATCAGATACTGGTAGACCGTGTCAACAACGCCGATACCATGACGGTTGAGATAGAGATACCCGAGAGTATAGTTACCGACAACGTAAGAGGAGTAGAAGAATTTGGCAAGAAGATAAGCGCTCAGCTGGGAAGTGTTCTCGGTATAAACGCAAAGGTGCGTCTTGTTGAGCCCAAGAGCATAGCCCGCAGCGAGGGTAAGGCAAAACGGGTTATAGATAACAGAAGGATATAGATATAATGAAGATAGATTTAGAACGCATACGGGAGCAGTTCAGCAAAGATCTCTTTGCTACAAACAGCGGAATAGTCATAGACTCCGTGACAGAGGATCGTGTGGTCTGTAGTATGGAATTAACCCCAAACCACAAAAACTCTGTCGGAGGGGTTCAGGGCGGCGCTATCTTTACGCTGGCCGACCTGGCATTTGCGGTTCATTGCAATATGGATATGGTCTGCGGTGAGGATGTGGGTGTAACGGTTGGGCAGTCCTGCAGCATTTCCTTTCTAAAAGCAACAAGAGGTAGCCGTCTTATCGCCGAAACATCCTGCCTCTCCAAAGGACGGAGGGTTTTGGTCTACCGTGTGTCTGTCAAGGACGATCTCGGCACCGACATAGCGGAAATGCTCGCAAACGGATTTAGGACTGCAAAAATAAACACTTGATTTTTTATATGACAATCGGCTATAATAATATTGGATATTAAATTAGCCGAAAGGGTGATGGCCATGTATAAAAAACGCCACGCAGAAGAGGCTCTGCATAAATTAACAACAATGTTCGGCGCTGTGCTTGTTACCGGGCCTCGTCAGGTAGGGAAAACCACCCTGCTGGAGGTGATAACCGGAGATATAAATCACACCACGCTCGATGATCCGTTGGTGCGTCAGAGTGCAAAAGAACAGAGCGGTACGTTTTTTAAAGACAATCCTCCTCCTGTATTTATAGACGAGGTTCAATATGCGCCTGAGCTTTTTCCGTATATAAAAATGATGATTGACAAAAGCAAACAAAAGGGGCAGTTTTTTCTCACAGGCTCGCAGCAGTTTGAGATGATGAAAAATGTCAGCGAATCCCTTGCAGGACGAGTAGGGTTATTAACCCTGCTCGGATTCTCTTTGCGGGAAAGAAAATCCATAGATTTTTACCGGCCTTTTATACCTACAGACGGGTTCTTTGACAGTTATAAGCAAGAGAGCCGTAATCTCCCCGAATATTCGTATAACAAAATCTGGGATATAATCCATGGCGGGAGTATGCCTGAATATACCCTGAATGAGGATTATGATTGGCAGATGTTTTGGGGAGCGTATGTTAAAACATATATAGAGCGGGACATCCGACAATTGACACAGGTTGCCGATGAAGGGAAGTTCCTGAAGTTTATGGCTGCTGCGGCGAGCTGTACGGGTCAGCTGTTAAATCTTGCATCACTGTCAAGAAATGTCGGGGTCAGTCAGCCTACCGCAGAACGCTGGATGTCCATTCTTGCAACGGGCGGAATTGTCTATCTCTTAAAGCCGTATCATAACAATGTAGCCAAGAGAATGATCAAAACCCCAAAGTTATACTTTCTCGATACAGGGCTTGCCGCATATTTAACACGGTGGAACAATCCCGAGGTTCTAAAAAACGGTGCTATGGCAGGGGCGTTTTTCGAGAGCTTTGTTCTGTCCGAGGTTATAAAGAGCTACTACAATCAAGGCATACTTGACCTGCCGCTGTATTTTTACAGGGATAAGGACGGTCAAGAGATAGACCTGCTGATCGAGGATAACGGAACACTCTATCCCATCGAGATAAAGAAACACGCCGATCCGCAAAGGAGCGATGTTGAGCATTTCGATCTGCTCGACAAGATACCGAATGTCAAGCGGGGATCGGGAGGGGTGGTCTGTATGTACGACAATCTTATTACTATAAAAGACCAAGACAGGGTCATCCCTGTCAAGTATTTGTAAACGGAGGTTAGACCATGAAAATCAGATGGAGCAAGAAATATCTCAGCATTGCGGTCACATCTTTTTTGGTGATAGCGGCAAGTATTCTCTTTGCACTCTTTATATTCAACTTAGGGTATTTTTGGTCGGGTGCAAAACGCATCGGCTCGATACTCTCTCCGGTGTTTGTCGGATTTGCTATAGCCTATCTGCTTTCTCCTGCTATGATATTTTTTGAAGACAAGGTCTTCTGCAGGCTGAAATTTAAGAAACCCGTGCTTAGATACATGAGCGTTTCGGTTACCTATATGTCCTTTTTGATCGTTGCCGCCCTGTTCTTGTGGGTTGTTATGCCGAGATTTATCGGAAGTATATCGGATATAGTCAGCAACTCCAACAGCTATCTTGAATCTGCTCAGGAGTTTGTGGATTCTACCCTAAAGACTGCCGATCCGGACAATCCTCTGAACACAATAGCCGAAAACCTCAACGGCTATATCGGCAAAATCCCCTCATCCTTAGTGAGATTCGCCGATGATCTGAGCAATCTCTATGCCGTGGTCTTTAATGTTATCAATATAGTTACAAACTTTTTGGTGGGATTGATTCTCTCTATCTATCTTTTGGCTAACAAAGAAAAATTCTGCCTGTGGTCAAAAAAGGCTATATACGCCTTTATTCCCACAAATTCGGCTAAAAACCTCATAGGAATGACCAGGCAGATTCATCGGACCTTCGGGCATTTTATTTCGGCAAGAATATTAGAGTCTCTCATTGTCGGGGTCATATGCTATATCGGTATGCTTGTTTTCGGTATTCCTTACGCTATGCTCATATCGGTTGTGGTCGGAGTTACCAATGTCATACCGTTTGTCGGTCCCTTTATCGGAGCGATACCCAGCGGTATTCTGATCCTGCTCGAAAGCCCTGTAAAGGCGCTTATATTCGGTGTATTCATCCTTATCCTGCAACAGATAGACGGCAACTATATCGGTCCCAAACTCATGGGCAGGTCGGTGGGACTACCTGCGTTTTGGGTTATCGTTGCGATTCTGCTGGGCGGCGGACTGTTCGGAGTGCTGGGGATGTTTGTAGCCGTCCCTGTCTTTGCTGTGATGCTGGGTTTGCTAAACTCGTTTGTGAAGAAATCGCTCGATAAAAAAATCGCCGAAGATTCCGGCGAAATTTATAACGATATACACACCTCTCCCCAAAGAGCCAAAGGCTCGGCATCGAGAGTGATCAACGCCGTCAAAAGACGGGGGCATCATTAGTTCTCGTTTGCATAGGGCATGAGAGCAAGATGACGGGCGCGTTTTATAGCAACGGTCATTGCTCGTTGGTGCTTAGCGCAGGTTCCCGTAACTCTGCGGGGTACGATCTTGCCGCGCTCTGATAAAAAGCGGCGGAGTTTGGATAATTCCTTATAATCTATATAATCGGTTTTATCCGCACAAAAAACGCATACCTTTTTGCGTGCTTTTTTATTACCGTATGCAGGTCTCTCAGACCTCTCGGGTCTGTCCTGCCTTTCGGTTCTTTCTCTTTCCATGGTCTTTCCTCCTCGTATAATATTTACGCTATACTACTTAGAACGGCAGTTCGTCTTCGCCGTCTACAACCTCGAAATCCACATCATCGCCAACCGATATGTTTGCTCCTATGGGAGCAGGCTCGTTAAATCTGTTCTCAATACCGCTTCCGCCGCCGCCATCGCCTTTTTTCTCGCCCGTAAAATGGGCTCTTTCGGCTATGACCTCAACCGCCGTCCGCTTGTTGCCGTTTTTATCCTCATAGTGACGGGTCTCTATAGATCCTTCTATTGCGATAAGACTGCCTTTGGTAAAGTATTTACAGATAAACTCTGCGGTCTGGCGCCAGGCGACTATGTTGATAAAATCGGTAGCGGCCCGCTCCTGTCCCGCAGATTTGTAATTACGATCCACCGCTATAGAAAACGATGTTACCGCTAACCCGCTCTGGGTCTGCTTTAGTTCGGGTGCGGCCGTAATTCTTCCCATTAAAATAACTCTGTTCAGCATAATAAAACTTTCCTTTTTTCTCTTGCGTCCGTTTGGACATTTTTTAAAAATCTAATCGTTTCTTTTAACTGTGAGATAACGCAGAACACCGTCGTTGATTCGGTAAACACGCTCAAGCTCTTGAGGAAAGTCGGGTTTGCTGTCAAATTCAAACAGCGTATAGAACCCTTCGGTCTCATAGTTGATCGCATAAGCAAGCCTGCGCTTGCCCCACTCATCGACCTTTACTAATGTCGCATTGGTCTCGATAAGCTTTTGGAATTTTTCAATCAAAGCCTTGATCTCTTCTTCCGAAAGTTTTGCGCTTATTACGACAATAGATTCGTACCTGTCGGCTAATTTTGCCATACTCTCTACACCTCCTTATGGATTGTAGCCCTTTGCATACAAAGAGCAAGGAATTTTTACAGTATAACACGATGAGAAGAGTTTGTCAAATAAAATTTATCTGCTATATTTTGCCAATATAAATAACTTTTAAATATTCCTCTTGTTTTTTTATTCGATTGTTGCTATAATGGGTATGTTGTATAATTAATCCGCAACGAAAGGATGAATCAAAGAACCATGCAGTTTCTTAATCTCGATCCAATGTCTCTTATAGTGAGAGCCATAATACTCTTTACCTGTCTGCCTTTTCACGAGTTTGCTCATGCCTATGCCGCAAACAAACTCGGAGATCCTACGGCGCGTTATCAGGGACGTCTGACCCTCAATCCCGTCAAGCATCTGGACCTCATGGGGTCTATTATGATAATGTTAGCGGGAATAGGGTGGGCAAAACCCGTTCCTGTAAATCCCGTCAACTTTAAGAACCGCAAAAACGGAATGATGATGGTTGCCGCAGCGGGGCCGCTCTCCAACCTGTTCTTAGCCTTTGTTTTTATGATAATATCTAAATTACTTTGGTATTCGGGTATAAACCCGGAATTGCTGGTTTCTGTTATAAGTTTTTTAAATCTTTTTATACTAATGAATATCACCCTGGCTGTCTTTAATCTTCTGCCTATACCTCCGCTGGACGGCTCGAGAATAATCACCTTGTTTCTGCCGAGCAGGACATACTTCAAAATCATGGAATATGAGCGGTATATATTTATAATACTGATTTTCCTGCTCTTCTCCGGTGTTCTCAGAGGTGTTATAGAAGTGCTGTCAGATTTTGTTTGGACGATCCTGCATTATATGACTATTTTCGTTGATCTTATAGCAAGGGCTTTATAGATGGAAAGACCTAAGTACAAAACAGGTGAGTTTGAGGGACCGCTGGATCTTCTCCTGCACCTTGTTACCAAAAACAAGCTAAGTATATTTGAAATAGAAATATCATCTCTGCTCGAGCAGTATTTAGAGCATATGAACCAATTACAGTCGGAACTGCAGGCGGACGGTATGGAGATAGCGGGAGAGTTTCTTGAGATGGCGGCCCGTCTTATATATATTAAAACAATGTCGCTCATGCCCAAAAGCCAAGAAGCCGAAGACCTCAAGCAGGAACTTACCGGAAGACTTATAGAACTCAGCCTGTTAAAGGATGCCGCCGCAAAGCTGTCCATGCTCTATCTTGCCGCCCGATTGTTCGTGAGAGAACCTCTCGAACTCGATATTAGCCGAGAATACAACCGACGGCATGATCTGATAGAGCTAACCGATGCTCTGAGGGATGTTTCGGGTAAGTCTATGCGGAAACTCCCGCCGCCTGTATCGGCATTTACGCCGATCGTAGCACAAAAAGAGGTATCGGTAACCTCTAAAATCATAGCTATTCTAAGAAAACTCTATAACGGAGAGAAGATTCCGTATGGAGAGTTTTTCGCACCCGCCCGCAGAAATGAATTGGTCGCCGTCTTTCTCGCCATGCTGGAACTACTCAAATCCAGCCGCATAGAACTAAGCGATGACAACGAGTATGTGTATTTGTGTAGGTAATAAAAATTTATTTATAACCACGGATGACCGAGGGCGGTCATCCCTACACGCCCTCTCCGTCATGCTAACGCATGACACCTCTCCCAAAAGGAGAGGCAAGGACACCCACATCGTGTCTTTTCGTGCTTTTCGTGGTTTTATTAACCTTCGTTGACGATTTTCCAATTGCGTTTTACCACGTCACTGCCTCGCCAAGAGAACACACGTCCCGGAAGTAATAGATCTATGTCATCGTATTCTATCACGGGTATGGCGTCTTTGGTAAATCCGGGTATGGACGACGGCTCGGCAAATCGGTTCTGCGGACAGACATCGGTGCAAATATCGCACCCCCAGATAAGTCCGCTCTGCTTTAGCAGTGCCGCATCAGATTCCGAAGGCTCGGATTTCCTCTGTGAAATATACGAAAGACAGTTTGGTTTGTCTACACCGTCTTTGCTCAGCGCCCTTTTCGGACAGGCTGCGATACATCGCCTACAACCCGCACAGACCGACATACCGCCGACACGCTTTTTGCTTGGCGTAAATCCGTAATCTGTCACAAGTTCGCCTATAAAGACATAGTTGCCGTATCTCTCGGTCATCAGCATACTGTTCATGCTTCTGTACCCAAGACCCGCCTCTACAGCAAGCTCAACCTCATCGAAGGGGGAGTTGTCGGCATAGTGTGTGACTTCACACCCAAAGGTCTGCTTGATAGCGGGAATGACCGTCTCAAATATATCGCCGATAACCCTGTGATAATCGGCTACAACGGCAAACCTCGCCACATTGCGGTCTGTCATCGGAACAAGGTATGGGAACAGGCAGACTATCACAGTCTTAGATCCTGTCGGCGGCTCCTTCTTGCTGCCCGCCAACAGACGCAAAGGCATGGGAGCAATACCAAAGTCGGCAATGCCCGCATCGTTTAATATAATCCGCAATTTTTGTAAATCATCCAAATTCGCTGACCTCCATCAACATTAATTCTGCATTCTGCATTCTTAATTCTGCATTGTAGCCGAGGTTTTTATGATAAAATATATTAACAAATTAATATATCGGGTGACGGACAGGCTCAAGCCGATGCTGTTTTTAGTGTTGCCCAAGAGCCTGCTGCGTAAGGCTAAATCGAAAATATCGTCCAAATCGGCGGCTTCTATAAAGGCCGCGCCATATAAGGCGGGTGTGTTTGACAGCGGCGTGAATCTCTATGGGTATTTTAGCATGGGATTCGGTTTGGGTCAAGGGGTACGCCTTGTATCAGGGGCGCTAAAGACCGCCGGGATAGATTACGGCACTGTAGACTACGGCAAAGGAGTGTTGCAGGATCAACCTCCCGCATACAACACCAACATAATACACATAAATCCCGATAGATTTTACGATGCCTGTCTAAAGCTGGGTGATCGATTCAAGGATCGCTATAACATAGGGTTTTGGTTGTGGGAACTGCCCGAAATACCAACAGACTGGGTTCCGTTCCTTTCCTGCGTTCACGAAATCTGGACTCCCTCAAGGTTTACGCAGAACGCCTTTGCCCGCTCATCACCCGTACCCGTGCGGCTAATGCCCTATGGTATCGAGATAATCACCGAAAAACGGTACGGACGGGATTATTTCAATCTGCCGGCAGACACCTTCCTCTATCTTTGTATGTATGATGTCAGCAGCACATCTATGCGAAAAAATCCTATGGGAACGATAGACGCCTTTAAAAAAAGTTTCCCGCCTGAGTGCAGGGATGTCGGAATAGTGGTAAAGATAAACTGTCCTAACCAAAAGGAAAGAAAAAAGGAAATACAGCAGATAAAAAACGCCCTAAAGGGATACTCCAACCTGTTTATTATAGAGGAGCATCTCAGCAAAACGGGGATATATTCCCTCATAGAGGTCTGCGATGTGTTTGTTTCTATGCACAGGAGCGAGGGATTCGGTCTTGTTATGGCTGAGGCCATGTATCTCGGCACCCCCGCTATCGCAACCAACTGGTCGGCCAATACAGATTTTATGACAAACGAGAACTCCTGCCCTGTCGATTACAAACTGACCGGCATTACAAAAACCTGCAATCTCTATCAAAAAGGGCAGCTTTGGGCGGAGCCTGATACCTCCCACTGCGCTGAATATATGCGAAGACTATTTGAGGACAGGGATTATTATAACGATATAAAATCCGCCGCCCGGAATTATATAAAAACAGAACTCACTCCCGCAAAATCGGGCACCGCAATGACCGCCCGCCTAAAAGACATCGGCCTGCTGTAGCGCTTGCCATATCGCCTCCGACAGCGATATTTCATCCCTGCCGCCATCGACAATGATGATATTTTCGTCATTTTTGACAAGCTCTATTGCCTCAAAATATTTATCACGAACCCTTGACAGTCTTTCCTGCGACTCAAACAACTCTACACCCGCATCACGGCGGGTGATTCTTTTCACGGCTGTTTCGGGGCTGACATCTATAAAGACGATGCAGTCCGGCCTAAGTATGCCTGTGCAGATCGAATTGGCGGAAATGACCCATTCTATGGGCATTGCTGAGCCGTGGTAGGCATATGACGAGAGATAATAGCGGTCACATATAACGGTTGTGCCGCTTTTTATTTTGCTCTTTATGCCGTATTCCGGAGAGAGCAGATGATCCAGTCTGTCGGCCAAAAACAACGCCGCAAGCGCCTTTTCGTCTGCATATTTCTGCCCTGTCAAAAATTGCCGCAGCAACAGCCCTATCTCGCCGTCTGTCGGCTCCTTTGTTATATGCAGTTTTCTGCCCTCCAGCCTTTGAGCAAGCATATTCAGCTGCGTGGTCTTCCCGCTGCCGTCAATCCCCTCAAAAACAACAAACTTCCCTGCGTTATTCATAGTGTTACCTCTTGTGTGGACTATCCCTGTTTTTATATTATAGCTAATAATATTGCGAAAGTCAATTACTTTCGTTGGAAAAGGAAGAGAAAAATTTCCGTGATATTTTCATTTTTATGATTGACAAAAAAAATATATTGTGATAAAATACCCTGTGTTGGTTATTTTAAACCTATAACACGGTGGGTATAGCTCAGTAGGTTAGAGCGCCAGATTGTGGCTCTGGAGGCCGTGAGTTCGAATCTCATTATCCACCCCAGCATTTTGGGCTGTCGCCAAGCGGTAAGGCAACGGACTTTGACTCCGTCATCCCGAAGGTTCAAATCCTTCCAGCCCAGCCAAAAAGTAAACCATCTATGGATAACGCCGTAGATGGTTTATTATTTTGCACACCTACTCCCCATAAAGCCTTGTGACACGGGCATTTTCGCTTTTCATGCCGTGCGGTAATTGATTCCATGAAAGCCGTGCGACAATTGATTTTTGTGGCTTTTGGGGAAATCGCCGTCAAATGTACTCACGGCTTGGGCTGAAGCCGTGCGGTAATTGAAATTGTGCTGCACAGATGGCAATTACCGCACGGCAAAGGCGTAAAGCATTTGAATTTTCCTTGATATGGCTGGGTTTTTGGATTCCGAGCTGTGCAAAATATTTTTGTAGCTGTGCATTTCAATTTCACAAATCACGCAAAAAAGCAGCACGTCAAGCGAGCTGCCTTTTCAAATCGTATCCAACGCTTAATCAAGCGTCGACTCTGCTTCGCTGCTGTCGCGGAAACGGAACACCAACCGCCCATCGTTCTGAACCGTAACGCTGTCAATGCTCATCGACCAGAGCTTTTCGTCAAACTCGGTCAGGACTTTCGGGCTGTTTTTCATGTTGCGAATATATCGCCCCAGAAGATTTCCCGTATTGTTCCGACGTTGGATTTCCGTCTGTATCTCGTCAAGCCGCAACTGCGCGGTGCGTTGGCGTTCGAGATACCCATTGTTGTGGGCATTCCAGTCGGCTTGGTCTTGCTCGACACGGGCGTTTTCGTAGATTGCCTTGTCCTCGCGAAACCCGATGCCGCCGGGACCATTTTCGTCCTTACGATTCAGCAAGCTGCCTTGGAGGGCAATGACAGTGCCGCCTTGATTACAGGATGGCGAGCCTCCGTTTTTGCGTTAGCCGAGCCTCTTGCGAAGTTGTGCATAAATCTTCTTGAGTCTGGCTTGAATAGCTTGCGGCGTTACGCCTTCTTCTGCAGCGATGTCCACGATTTTCTTTTCGTCCTCATGTACACGCCAAACGAGTTTCTGTTGTTGCGGGAGCAGTTCGCTGACTGCGCGGTGCAGATTCTCGTGCTCTTCCTTGCGAATGAGATCACGGAGAAGGTCAACTCCGGCATCGAACCACCCGCCTTCGTACTCCATAGCGTCCAAACTGAGGCGTGAGCCGGTTTGACCTCTGCGGTCACCGCACATCTCTTTGTGGTTTTGGTTGCGTTCCTCACGGTCGAATTCAATGATGATGTTTCCCCAGTAGTCGGAAACTTCAATTTCGACTGGCTTGCCGGTGCTAGACTCGTACTTGATTTTCATGGTTTTTACCTCCAAATAAATTTGATTATTTTCGGATAAACTGTTGCATTCCGTCGTTATACGTGATATACTTAGTGGGCTAGGGTTATTTGCCCGAATGGACAGTCTCCCTGTGGGGCAAAAGCAATCGAAATACCGCCGCCGAAATCGCTTATCCTACTTAAAATTTTAATTTATTTGGAGATGAGATTACAATTTGGACAGGGCTAAGATAGGGCTAAGACAAGCCTAAGAATTTGAAAAAAAGCAAAAATAAAGACCTCCCGCCATAACGGCGAGAAGTCTGAAATATTGAGCGGAGGGAAAAGCATGGCTGATATAAATTTGTGTTACGGCACGTTCTTCACGGTCGTATCGTCTTTCAAAAAGAGCAACATAAACTTCTGGCAGCTACACCATCGTTTTATGAATGTAGAGTATGTTCCGTTTGGTGATGAGGCTGGTCGTTTTGCGCTGACCGATGATGAGTTTACGGAGAATTACAAGCAAAAACAAACCGACAGTGGTAACGACTACGATAGCGGCAACCTAAACAAGTTTGAACGCATAAATGATTTCGCCAATTGCAAGGACACGAAAAGACTGCCTATCCAAAAAGGCGCAGGGGTGGAGCATAGGTTTATTGGCGGCTTCCTTGATGCCGCTGTCCGCCCAAAGATACTTCGTTATGTACAGACGCAGATTGTTGCGTTCTTGGACGAGGGGAAATCGGTCGACATTGCAAAGTCGATTGTCGAGTTGTTGAAGCTGTCTACTGTATCGTCTGCAACAGAGTTTTTCATTGACACCAACCCGGCATCGAGAGCTACAAAGAAAGACATTTCTGATATTCGGACACGATTTACTCTTGCGAATTTGATTGCGGGGGTTCTGTACTACATCGTGAAGGAATGCACCGATAATACTGTCGGAAAAGCGGCGATTGATGCATGGGGTAAAAGCCCTCCGAACGGGAGCGGCGTGTCGAGGATGATTGTGCTTGTCGAACCGGATAATTTTCCGGGCGACGAAGATATTATCGAAAACAAAACTCACGGCGCTTACATTGACAACAGGAATGCCAAGATAGGTCATCAAAAAATTACAAACATTGGTACTGTCAACGGCGATATAAATATCAATTAAGAAGTGAGGTGCGTTATGGAAGAGAGCAAAACCGCTCCAAGCATTGATATAGACGAAAATATTCGAGTTGAGGGAGACCCTGTTCAGGCTAACGCCACGCCGGACACCTCACCAAAGCCCAAAGAGCCAAAAGGTAACGAATCAAAAGAAATCAACGATGTCAAAAGTTTTGTTGAGAAGCTGATAGGAACGAAATTCTCTACACAAAACGATGGAAACATAACCACTCAGAATATATTCAATATCGGCAGTATGACGGGAGGCATTTCCTCGGTAGAAAAGGAGAAGTCAACCGTTGCAAAACCAACAGAAGCGAGACAGTATAAACTTTATGAGCGTTCAGATTGCTCGGCGTTTGTGAGCGAATACAAGACCAGTCTGCACCTTGCTTATGCCATTGCAATTAGTATGTTTGAATACATACCGGTTAGCGATTTACAAAGTTTGTCTGAGAGGCTATTGCTGCGTTTTCCGAAAACGCTTGATGCGGAAGGCAAGGAAGATAAAACGCACACGAATCCATTTCTTTCGTTGGACTCGATTCTCGGTGTAATAGGCGCGGAGCCTTGCAAGGTGTCCTTTACGTCCCGATTCGAAAATGTTACAGAGCGATGCGTTTGCTTTGCCGAGGCTCACGACAAAGTGATGGAGAATCTTTGGGACTTGTTTCCTATGATTCGAAGCGAGATTACGGAATGGCTCATCGAAACTGACTTTATATACCAGTTCAGAAATGCTTTCAGCACCAGTTGCTTTGTCCGTGCCATGTTCAATATCGTTAAATTGGACTTTGGCGACTCAATAAACAGGCTGTTTCCTCAGTTAACGTCCGACCCCAAAAACAAGTATTTAATGATGAGACTGTTCTTGTTGCTGACGGCTGATGAGGATATGAAGAAAAACGCTTGTGAGATTTTGAAGCGTTGGGCTGCATCGTCAGAGTGGCTTTGGGAAATCTCCCTCGTGGTCTTCGCCCAATCTGATGCCGATTTGCCGTTCAAAAACGAACTCGAACGAACGGTCACAAACAAAATCCGTAATAGCTTTGACGATGAGGAAGATTGGGATGTGACGATAATCAGCGGGCAGATGGTTACTTCCGCAAAGTTGCGGACAATGGTATCGGGTGTTTTTCAAAAACTGATGTCCAAGAACGAAGAAGACAGTTCCAAAAATTATGGTGTGGCATTAATCTATTTGCTGACCATTTCAAATGCGTATCAGTTCGTTGACAGAGAGGACCGGACATTACCGTTGGTGGCTTTCGATAACAAACTGCAAGCGGAAAACATTGAAGGGACGTTATCGAAAACCATTACTGACTTCAATTTACGTCAAGGTCTGTTTGATGTGCTGGGGGCGTATTTGAGGGAAATTAATGAGTACGAACCCTCGCAGGAACTCTTAAATCGTGTAAAAAGTTTCTTTTATATCCTGTCAAAGAAAGCGCCGAGGTATTATGGCGATATTATTCGTTTCCTCATGCGGCTTGCCGGAAAAAACAAAACGGCGGAGGATATTATGACGTTCTTGCAAGATAAAATAAAAACTGGTAAGGAGTTGGTGAAGGCATGACAAATTTAATCGCAAACGAAGCTGCATATAACGGCAGGTTGTTCCCGAAAATTCCCGATAGAGTGAACGGACAGGACACTCTTCTGATTAGCATGGAAGGTGTCGCTCGAAAAATCGATGATTACACAACGACAAAAGACATTCGCAAAGGAAACTATAATAAGGTCGTCCGTATTTCTACCGCACCCTTTTCATTGGATGTCAAATTAAAGGCGACAAGCAAGAATAAGCCTTACGAATTTGATGTGATGGTGGGCGTAGAGGGTCGGGTTAAGGATTCAGCCGCCTATTATACGAATAAGGCGAAATATGACATCGCAAGCAGTATAAGCACTGCCCTCTCCCGCATTGTAACGCCGATTGCAAAGGGTTATGAATTAACCGATGACGGCGTGGACAGCGCACTATATAAGGAGATGTCGAACCGTAATTTTGTATTAGAATCACTGGGAATAACATACACGGTTCATTCCGCAGACGCAGAACCTGATGCGAAAGCGGAGAAGTTTGTAAAACAGATGACAGATTCCACCCTTACCACTCGTGTTCAAGAGCATATTGCGGGAGAGGCTGAAAAACTCTCCTCACGCAATATGGAATCCGCCATAATGAGAAGAGTGTCTTCCGGCGAAATAGATATGCAGACTGCGCTTGAGCAGCTGAGTGCATCGAACCGCAAAGAGGGATACAACAAACTTGAAGACATGGAACGGCTGATTGGTTTTGTCCGCGGATTGCAAGAGAAGAACCTCATCACTGATGATGAGGCGGGTCAGCGTATTAACGAGTTCCTTCGCGGCTTGCCGAGCAGTTTGCCAAACAGCGGTACGCCGATGAATATAAACCCTTTACAACTCGAAGAGAAATCCGCCTCTTCTGATGAAACGTTGAATGAATTATTGCCGGACTAAAATGAGGAGGTGCCGATATGACTAACGAAACACTCGACACCATAATGCAGATGCCGCTTTTTTGGCGAGCAGCGATAGCGTTGTTTGTTATATGGTTTGTTTATATGCTATTTTCCCGCTTGATTTTCAAGCTCATCGCTCTTGTTTCCACATTTATAAATTGGCTGTGGTCGCTCTTATATTTTGCGGTTAATAACTTGATGCACATAATTCACAGAGCAGGCGGAAAATCAATGATAGGTCTTGACCAGTCCGTGACCGACTTTTTCGGCGGCATATACGGATTTTTCTCGCGGTTCAAGATGGCTATCGACAACTCTTGCAGAGCGAAAGAGAAACCATTCGTAGGCACGGCGTTTTTCATAGCGGTTGTTTTGGTATTTTGGATTGCCGCTCCTACTTGGCTAAACAGCGAAGAAAACACCAATGCTTTTACTGCGGCTTATCACAAATATATCGAGGCGGAGAGCAGGATATTGGATTTGATGTTTGGTGGCGAGTGATAGAGACAAACCGATAGATTTAAAAAAAGAAGGAGGATACCAAGCACAATGGTGGAGGTAATTTTAGCATCGGTGATGACGGCTATTGCCAAAGAAGTAACTGTAGAAATCGCAGGCAGGATTCGAAACAAAAAACCATCTGAAATAAATTTAGAAGTATTTCAGAGAAATGTTGAAACTGCCATAAAGCAAGCATTGCACCAATTCCATAACCGAGTTGATGCTCGTTTTTGCGATAACGAAAATAAGATTTCTTATTTGAGAAAAGCGATAGATGCGCTTTCTATTACCGTTGCTGATATAAATCAATATGTAGGATATGATACTCATTCGTGCAAAAACAAACTTTTTTTGGCTGCCCCAGAGCAAACTATAACAGAAAATGAAATTGAAGAATTATCCACGCAGAACACAAGGCAAGTATTCTCAAGCATTCCAAACAATCAGGAGAAACAAGGAATTGCCGATTTTGCCATTATCGCAAAGGATAGGGCCGATGAATGGTTAGATGATGTTAGAGGTGAAACTAATGACGTATAAATCTGAAATAAAATACAATCCTCAAGGACCAAGTCATTTTCAATATGGACATCAGACATCTTCGACTTCCCACGAAGAGTCTTTTGATCATGAAGAAAACGTGTATGTTTCAGATAGGTTTAAACGGGAAATTCTTATACACATAGCTAAAGTAATATATGCAGATAGCAAACGTGTCCCTATAATGTTGGGAATTTCGGGTGCGCCTGGAGAAGGAAAAACATTTCAATCAAAATATGTTCTTTCTGCTAACGATGTTGAGGTGTTCGATTTCAACATTTCAGAGTTTGAAAACGTTGATGCAGGTTTGCCTTTGAAGAAACTCGAAAAGCTATATCGTGATGCTCAAAATTCGTTTTCAAGCACATCAAAAATATCATGTGTATTTGTTGATGATATTGATGTTGCGCTAGGGAGTAAGAGCAACTATCAATATACGGTTAATTTTCAACATTTAGAGGGCGGCTTAATGTCGTTTGCCAATTATACAGAAGACAATAGACCGCGTATCCCAATAATATTGACCGGGAACAATTTTTCTCTATTGCACGAGCCGTTAATTCGGCATGGCAGGATGCGTCATTTTGAATGGATTCCGGATGATGGTGAAATGGAAAAAATGATTATTCATTATTTTCCAAGTTTTTCAGTCGCTGATTGCAATAAAATAATGAGAGAAATGAATTCTAAGTGTGATGATCATAAAATCCCACATCGTACAATATCATTCTATTCTTCTATTAAGGACGCTCTCCACGACGAAGAACTGTGGTCGTTGATTTCAGATAAGGGTCTTCACCTTGATAAGCTTTCCATTATAAAAATAAAATCGATGCTTAATTCAATGACTTATTCGGTAGAAGATGCAATTTCTACTGGAATAAAGCTCATAGAATCTCAATTAAGGCAGAAGCGAAATCATCTTCAGGGGGTGAAATAAATGGCAAGAACATCGACAAAGACTTCCACAAAAACATATACTCGTATTGCCGTATTGAAGACAAATATGGGGGTGATTCTAATCCGCGCAGGAGAACTCAGCGAAGAAAGAAAAAAACTGTTTCTTGCAGAAATTGAAAATAAAACTATAAAACGCATATTGTTTTATGGTTACAAGGTAATCGAAAATGAAGAATATCGCTTTGTTGAATTGGATGTCAATATTGATTGGTGTCTGCATAATCAATATGTAATGAACGGAGAGGTAAATATTGAGATGCCAAACAATGAACATTTTGCAAACGGGATAACGCCTGATATTACAGCCGCACTAAATGCATATTTGGATATAATTGATGAATATAAGCTGTCAAAATCATTTTCGCTTTATTGGAGCGATGCTGTATATTCTAATTGCAATGACAGCGTTCGAACAAACCTTAGAGAGAAGTTAGGTCTTGTATTAGGGTCTACTCCAAAATGGTACGGAGACAAATCTATATCCGTGGAGACATATCAACCCAGAGAAGCGAAAGAACTGACCGCAACAATAAATGTTGTTGACGATACAAGCGAATAACAGAAAGTAGGAGGCCGACACATGAACAGATTGCCAAACATGATGGTGCTTGACTTTTGCGAGTACCTTAAACGGAAATCAAGGAACGGCACTCCTGTTCTTGATTTGTTGTCAGACGAATCAAACAGCACAAATCTTCGACAATACGCTGAAGAGTATATGAGAGGGAATTCATATTCTTTCAAAAGCATCATCCACAAATATATCGACAGTAAGTATTTCGATAGAAGTCTGCACCGATATCCGCATGAGTGGGTCGAAGGGAACAAACGGATTCATCGCGGCGACTTGCAGTCGCTTCGACAAATGGCAAAAGAATGGCGGTGTTGCGGTTGTTGCGAACGCGGCTTTTTTTGAGTTTCTCGATAGCCTTGGCGATGATATGGACTTGCCTCATTATGAGTATGGCGAGTGGGACTTGATTCACAACGTCCAACACGCACTTCAGCACGAGTCCACAGGCTTTATGCTGGAATGCATGACTTCCCTTGGGATAGATTTGTCGGCAGAGATAGACTTCTTAGAGTGGATTCTTAGCTCGCAAGCCGAACCGTTAAGAATTCGTGAAATGCCTATCAGCGTTTTCGAATCTCTTGTTGATGATTATTTGTCATTTAGCGGCAAAGGCACACGCGAAAAGAAACAGCTTGTGAAGTCTTTCAAGCAGACGGACAGCTATTTTTTTACCTCGCTGCTCGAACGCTTATTGCCGGATTCGAACAAAAAAAGAACTCGAAACTTGCGGCAAGTCATCAGCAGATATTATGATGAGAAAATCCCATACAAATGCGTGTTTTTGCCTTTGGCGGCACAAACCGACGAATATATGAAACTGATAAACGATTATTGGCGCGACTTACATCATATTTCCGCCAATCATCTTGACATCTACTATAGCGAAACCGATTACGGAAAATCCGGAAGCGAGATTCAATACAGCCTTAGGAGCTTGCCTCAAAACATAAAGACCGCTTTCCCCTGCATCGTTTTGTGGGCGGGCGAAATGAAAGACGCAAAGAGCATTGATATAGGCGGTCTCTCGAACGAGGAGATTGTTTTTGTTGTAACCGCAATAGTCAATGCAATAAAAGCAAACGAGCCGTTTGATAGAATCGTAAAGGAGGCGAACAAGATGGCACAAGATATTCGTGAAAAAGACAAACCCATAACCAGTAACACAGTCAATATTCACGGCGATAATCACGGCGTTGCCGTCGCCAAAAATACCGGAAGCATATCCAACATCAGTACCGTGAACTGCACACCTTCCAAATTCTCAAACGAGATAGAAGAGGCAGTCGGCAGAATACGGCAAATTGAGGAGTTGACCACACAACAGAAATCACTTCTCGAAGATATTATGACCGAGGCAAAGGAGGCTTTCGCCGCCAACTCAGAAGAGGGTGAGGCAAAAATCAAATCTCGCTTCAGGGATGCGATGTGCTTCTTAGGCAACGCTTCTGTTAAGGTGTTGTCTGCGTTGTCGTCATTAGCTAACTTGGCTAAATTTTTTGGAATATAGCCACACATTCTAAAGACCTAAAATTACGGAAGGGGGTGTCGAAGCGATGCGAAATAAAATCTTCATCAGCTATTCGCATAAAGACATTAAATTTCGCCAACGATTGGAAACGCATCTTAAGGCGATGACCCCTGATGCGTCTTTTTGGTCTGACGAAAGCATTGAAGCGGGCGATGACTGGAGTGTGCAAATTCATTAGCGATGAACGAGGCAGCGGTTGCTATCCTGCTTGTTTCTGCTGATTTTTTGGCTTCCGATTTTATTCGCAACGTAGAACTTCCCACATTGTACAAAGCCGAAGAGGAAAGCAGAATTGTCATTATTCCCGTTATGCTCTACCAGTGCAATAGCGGGGATTTAATGAGATATCAATATATCAATACGCCGGATAAACCCTTGGGCGGATTAAAGAAAGCAAAGCAAGAAGAGGTTTTTGCGAGACTTTCTAAAGTTGCCGTGGTCAAATTGGATGAATATGTAGAAAAATCAGAGATTTTATCTCGACGGATTCGTGAAAATGAAGAACGATATCGACAGGAATGCCAGCGTAGCATGAAAACTCGAAAGTCTCCCATGGTTTGTTCCAGTAGCGGTACTGGGTTTGCCATGCCTTTCTTTGGCTTCTTTCCGATAGTTGCGATTATTTCGGCAATTGGTGCTGTTATAGGTGCTGTCATTGGCGGAGTGGTCAAAAAAACTCTGTTAAGCGGACTCATTGGCGCAGGTATCGGTGTAATTGGAATATTCGTTTTTATTGCCGTAATCTTGCTTGTCGTTTACTTGACGTCCGGAATAGGGTCTCTGTTTTGGGGTTTGTTGAAGGGATCGTTCATAGAGAAAAAGCGTTGTGAAAAAAGAAAAACCAGCGAGTGGCATCAACGAGAATATAAAGATAATTATGAATATTATAGAGTGCTACATATAAATTCGTATCGTGAAGACTTAACGGCATATTTTGCTGATTTATTCGCTGATTCAAACTTCGAGAATTCTGACGAGGGGGTAGCGATACGGTGAAAATCTTTATAAGTGCAACACATAAGTCTCGGCAATTCGTAGCAAAATTAACGCCTGTTCTTAAACGGGTAGGGCTTGTCTGTTGGCCAGACCCACCTGTTGGTGAGGATTGGGCGCAACATATAAAGGACGGTATTTGCGATGCCGATATCTTGCTTATTGTTGTGGGCGAGGGCTTTGAGGACAGCGTAAACGCAAAGACCGAATTGCATATGGCATTGGCATTATCTGCTCGTGACAACCGTCAGTCGCTATTCCCCGTGATATTGGACGATAATCCAATCCCCGATGAACTAAAAGCGATACTGTGTGCGAGATGCCGTTCAGATTCCGATGAAGATGTTCAACATCTGTCTGCACAGCTTCAAAAAGCGATTGCGGATAAAAAAGAACGGCTATCAATTTTAAATGAAAAAGCAAGAAAACTGCAAAGAAAACACGTTGACAAATATTCCGCTATTGTCGGTGTGACAACCGCAATAATGTCAATTTTCACCGTTATCATTTCTTTCTTTTGGGAAAAGACAACGGTGTCAACTGTTTTTGGAAGCGGACTTTTGCTTGCTATAATTGCGGCGCTTATCAGCGTGACATTAGTGATGGGCATTACCACATACACAACAGCAATAAAGCGCAGAAAATACATGGAAGAAAAAGAAGAAGAAGAACAGTATTCCAAGAAACTGAAAGCTGCTATCGCCCCCGAAGATTCAACTATAAACATCGAGAAAATTGATAGTGATTGTGTTAATATACACTATCATCAAGTAGATGCAGGAGCGGATGCGATGGATAATAGTGCATCTGGCTCTGAGAATGGCGCATTGAGGCTTATGCTCATTAATCTTGAGAATATCAAGGAATTTTACACATGGAGTCAAAAGCAAGCCAAAGGTTCGTTTACGCTTGCTGTGTCTATGTGTATAGCCGGTTTCGTTATGATGATCGCCGCAATTCTGCTTCCAATAGTATTTGAGTTGGATATTGGTATGGCAATAATTCCCGCAATAGGCGGTGCGATAGCGGAATTGATCGCGGGTACGGCATTATTCGTTTATAAGAGTTCGCTATCGCAACTGAACCACTATCACAAAGCACTCCACGAAGACGAGCGTTTTCTGTCAAGCGTAAATCTTCTCAATCGATTTAGCACAACTGAGATGCAGGACGAAATGTTGAAGGAAATCATCCGAAGCGAAATTCAGATGAATCTTCTCAGCATTACGAAATCGGACGATAAAACCGCTTCCCCAAAAGACACCGCTAAAAAGAAAGATAGCGATTAATGCGGAATCACACGTTTTCGGTTTACTGTCGGTCTTTGACGGTCTTTGTAGTTTATTTCGGCACAACCTATTAACATTTGCCGAAATAACGTGTATAATTAATTATGGGACTTTGGGACACGGGTGTTAGACCCCGTGTGTTTTTTATATAAGAACAGATATTGCAGAGGAATAGACCTTTACCAGCCAAGCTCCACCATCACCCCACGTTAGAGAAAGGAGGCACACCGCCATGCCAACCACCCCATTCCACGCTCTATAGCAATTCCCCTTGACATTAGCAACATAATATGATATAATATAATCAAGGAAAGGGTGATTATATGAAACCAATATCAAACGAAAAAAGGGAATTGTTAATATCTGCAAAACAACGCGGAGAAA
>WRME01000002.1 GCA_009777275.1 Oscillospiraceae bacterium | reverse complement strand
TGTACATTGTCAACTGTCAATTGTCGTCGGGGAGGGGTGGCAAACACTCGCAACAAAGTTGCGATAGTGTTTGACGGGGTGGTCTGCTGCGAAACGCCCCGGCGTGACTGAGAGGGCGACATTCTGCATTCTGCATTCTTAATTCTGCATTGATATAATTGTTAATTGTTCTTTGTTACATTGTACATTGTAGTTGGGGGTGATTGTCTGAAAAATTTAAGAATTTCGTTTAAAAACAAGGTTATTGTGCTGACAATATCTGTTTTTATTGTAGCCATTGCCTTTATTACCGCTAATAATTACAGGCTTCTCGAGAGGTCGTTGTACGAGCGGACAAACTCGGTGTTGGATATGTTTGCTACCGATATTACCATGCAGATAAACCATCTTAACCGTATTCTCGAGACAACCGAGGAGGCGCTGGCTCAAAAGCACCTCTCGATCGGGAGGGCGGTGGCGAATCTGATCAACGATGCGGAAGATATATCCAACGATTTTCTCCGCAGTTTTTGCGAGCCATACGGCATTGTGGAACTGACGGTTGCCAACAGTGAGGGGACAATAACCCACAGTAATATCGAAGATTTTATCGGCTTTAACTACGGTTCTACCGAACAGACGCAGAAATATATGGCGCTGCTTTACGGCACAGTTACCGAACTGCACGAAAAACCCCGCGCCTCTGTTATAGCCTCACCCTTGCTGGGTGATATGAGCCACTACATAGGCATAGCCCGCAAGGGCGGAGGGTTTTATCAAATCGGTTATGATGTTGAGTTTCTCTTGGGTCTGCGTGATCAGATAAATATCGATGTTATCATAAAGGAGACCGTTCTGGGCAAAACCGGGTATGGATTTGTCCTACAGGGCGGCAAGATGCACGCACATCCGAGCGACACCGTTGCGGGAATGGATATGTCTAAGCGGGAGTGGTTCGGCAGGGTTAGCACCGGAGAGGGATACGGCAGTATAACGATAGACGGTGTCGATTATTACGCCAAGTATAGAAATCAGGGCGATTATACCATTGTCGGCGTCATTCCCGAGGACGAGTTTTACAAAGAGTTAAGGTGGTCACTGATAAACAATCTGTTCTTTGCTTTGGCGGCGTCTGTGGTTATGATAGTCCTGCTGTATTTTAGTCTGCGTAGACTGCTCCAGCCTATAAACACCGTAACAAACAGCCTTAGTGAGATAGCAAAGGGTAATTTCAGCACCAAGATCGAGGGTCACTATACCGATGAGTTTGCCCTTATAAAAAACGCTGTAAACGAGATGGTTTCAAGCATCAACACCCATCTTAACGACAAGCTCCAGGCCGAGAGAAACGCTCACAGGGCAGAGCTTGCAAGAATCGACCTGCTTCTCAAGGTGCATTACGATTCTCTTACTAATATACACAACCGCCGGTATCTGGACGAAAACTTCGGACGTATCATTCGGAAGTTGTCCCGTTCCGGCGGAACTATCAGCGTTATAATGGCGGACATAGATAATTTCAAGCAGTTTAACGATACCTATGGGCATGACGAGGGGGATGTCTGTCTGAGAATCGTTGCACAAACCCTGCGGGAAAGCGTGACGAGAGAGGACGACTTTGTCGTGCGGTACGGCGGCGAGGAGTTCTGCGTTGTCCTGCCCAATACCGACAAGGACGGTGCCGAAATAGTAGCCCGTAAGATAATCGAGAATATTCGGGAACTCAAGATAAAGAACGAAAACAGCAAGGTTAGTGAATATCTCACAATATCGGTAGGATTCACAACCGGAAAGGTCCTGCACACCCAGAGCGGCGATGATTATATCAAACGAGCAGACGAGGCTCTCTATGTCTCAAAACACAACGGCCGTGACCAATATACGTTTTTACCGCTGTAACAATGCAGAATGAAGAATGCAGAATGCAGAATTGCCCTCTCCGTCTGCAATATCCACGGATGACCGAGGGCGGTCATCCCTACACGCCCTCTCCGTCACGCCACGGCGTGACACCTCTCCCAAAGGGAGAGGCAAGGTGACACACAGGGTTTGTATAGGACACTCTTGGCTCTCCCTTTGGGAGAGCTGTCGGCGGCAACGCCGACTGAGAGGGCGGCACTGTACTACACGAAAAAATTTTACAATATTACAATATAGGTGTTGACATATGCGTATGTCAATGCTATAATAAAGACAGAGGGAAGGAGTGCAGTAACACTCCAACCACTCTGCCACGCACCACAAGCGGTGTCGTTCGGCTGACTCATTTGTTTATTTGCCTAATAAGCCGCCGTCTTGAAAGTTAGGGCGGCTTATTTCTTGTTGTTCCGATATGTACAAAACGCTATTATTACTAATGCGCCTGTTAAAAGCAGATAAATCACTTCAAACAAAGACATACGCTTCACCTCCTTTCGGAGGGTCAGCCGAAAACAAGACACCGCCTTGCTGTGATACGATACACTAAGTATAATCTATTATAGCGAGAATGTCAATCGGTATTTTTGGTGCCTCTGTAGGGTATGCACCCCTGTGCATACCGTCCTTAATATTTTTTTCGTGTCTTTTTGTGCTTTTCGTGGTTGTGAAAAATTGTCAATTGTACATTGTCAACTGTTAATTGTCCGTCACCTTGGCTCTCCCTTTGGGAGAGCTGTCGGCGGCAACGCCGACTGAGAGGGCAACTCTGCATTCTGCATTCTTCATTCTGCATTGTTTTTCGCAATCATCTGTCTTATATAAAACACCACATTAGACCCGATTGCTGTTGATGCTATTATTACTCCTATGGGATTGTTGAAGTGGATATGGTTGATTATATTAAAGACCCTGTTGGTTATAAAGCTCACCCGCATGATGTTTGTGCCCTTTAGCACGCTGCCGAGAATCAGACCCAGCAGGGTAACGCATATCATAATCTCCAGCCAGAGCGCCATGCCGAGGGTCCACAAAAAGGATGTCGCCGTTATGGTCAGGATGGCGAATATGCCCGCAAATATGTATTTTAGCTTGGGGTGTACCCTCTTGCCCCTGCTGATACGCCAATCGAGGTAGGTAAATACAAAGTTCCAGACTGCGGTTAGCCAAAAGAGCATTCCGACAGAATAGTTGCCTAAGCAGATGGCGGACAGTCCCAAGAACGCACTGCCCAATCCCATCAGCAGCATTATAACTATCTTGTTCTTCATCTGAAAGGACCACACCAGGAACACAAGGGCAAAAAACGCAAACACCTGACTGACGATCCACACGGGATCATCGAATCTAAACTCTATGGTCATATATACTCATCCTTTGTGAAAATTATATATCAGGGTTTCTAACGAATTTGCTCTGGCGCTCATCTCTTCTGCAGATGCGGCGCTTTCTTCTGCCGTGGCGCTGTTCTGCTGAACAACCTGCGACACCTGATCTATTCCTATATTAATCTGATCGATTCCGACAGTCTGCTCCTTCGACATTCCCGCTATCTCCTGTATAAGCTGACTGCTTTCGGTTATTCCCGATACAATCTCATTCAGACTTTCGGCAGTCTCTCCGGCGATTCTTGTTCCCAGTTCCGCCTTGCTCATAGAGTTTTCGATGAGGCCGGCGGTATCCTTTGCCGCTTCGGCGCTCTTGCTTGCCAGATTGCGGACCTCCTCTGCAACGACGGCGAACCCCTTTCCTGCCGAGCCTGCCCTTGCCGCCTCTACAGCGGCGTTGAGTGCAAGAATGTTTGTCTGGAAAGCTATGTCGTCTATCGTCTTGATAACCTTGCCTATCTGCTGGCTTGCATCGTTAATATCCTTGACTGCCGACATCATTTCATCCATGTGACGGTTTCCTTCTTCGGCATTGTTTCTGATGGTGTTTGCAAGCAGGGCGGCCTTTTCGGCTGTCTGTGCGTTGGATTTGGTCTTTTCGGTGATCTCCGATACAGAGCTTGACAACTGCTCAACCGTTGCCGCCTGTTGGGTAGAACCCTGTGCAAGGGCCTGAGCTCCGTCTGCTATCTGCTTAGACGCCGACACAAACGAACCGCTTATACTCTCGATCTCGTTGACAAGCGCAGTCTCTTTCTTTTGGCTCTGCACCATCGTTGTTATGTCCTGAACGATCTCGATATGTCCGCTGTTGTTGCCGTTTTTGTCGGTAAGATAGGCAACGTCTACCTTAAAGTCCATATTCATTTGGTTGAATGTCGTAGAGTTTTCACCCCTGCCTAAGCACCTGACGCCGCAGTTGTTGGTGTTGCATATAGCCGCCCCCCAATTACTGCAATGCTGTCCCATAACCTCGGCTCGTTTCTTGCCCAGGAAATTTTCGGTAGGTCTGTTTATAAATGTCCACTTCATATCCTTATCGGTTATAGAGAGCGGGAAGGGGATGTTGTCCAGTATATTTTCGTGCCAATGTACCTTTTTGCTAAACCAGTTGGTCATAAGCAATATAGACAGGAGAGAGATCACGAAAAACACACCCATCACGATAAGTCCTGCCTTACCCTGACTTGTGAGTGTCAGTGATTCTGTGTTGATCCTGTCCCTGATCTCGCTTATCATCGCCTTGGTGTTCTGAGCAAGATCGCTGTCGGCGTTGTAATAGTCTCTGCTTTGTATTATGGCTGTAGCCTGTTCACGGTTGCCGCTGTTATAGGCCGCAAGAGCCCGATCCTCTATGGCTGCCAAATCGTCCAGCAGGGTAGTGATTTTGTCCATGTACCCAAGCTCGGCCGCCGACAGTCCTATTTCTTTCATCCTATCCAGCTTGTTATCGAGAGTTTCGGGATCGTTTATCAGGTTTTCATAGTTTCTTAACGTGGCCGCATCATATGTAATAATAAACTCCCGCATAAGTTTTACCAAGTAATCGTTGTTATGTAACATCTCATTACCGAGGTAGGCGAGTTCTACTCCTTCTTCACGCTTCTCCGTAACCCGTGACATCAATATGTTGAGAATGACAAAAAGCACTGCCATAATCACCAATATCACCGGAATTGTAAACTTTACAATGATGTCCATTTTCTTGATACTCATTAAATACTACCTCCTGATTGTTATTAACGATTTATCGTCATGTCCTAAGTATATGACAGACTGTACAAAATGTCAACACGTTTGTAAAATATTTTTTGATGGGAAAAACACCCGCTGTTGCGGTAACCACGGACGATCGGGGCGGTCATCCGTGGATATTGCCGACTGAGAGGGCGTTTCGCAGCAGACCACCCCGTCAAACACTATCGCAACTTTGTTGCGAGTGTTTGCCACCCCTCCCCAGAGGGGAATGATGCCAATTGACAATTTACAATGAACAATTGACAATTACGGGGGTTTGAAATTATAGAAATCTAATTCTATTTTTGCCAGCAAATTTATATTTGCAATAACTGTCAATTGTACATTGTCAACTGTTAATTGTCGTCGGGGTGCCGCCGCAGCGGCGGGGTGGTCTTCACCTGGTGCCGCCGCAGCGGCGGGTGTTTTTCCCTTTATTAACCTCATATTGGTAGTATATTTACATTTTGGTAATGAAAATCGGGAAATGTTGATATAAAATACTAAAGGGGTGCTGCGGTTGTTCGGGTATATACTGCCTTATAAAAGTGAACTCAAGGTTGGGGAATATGAGATATACAGGGCGGTATACTGCGGTTTGTGTAAGCAGTTGGGGCGTGTGTTCGGTCCATTTGCCAAACTTACGCTCAGCTACGACTTTGCCTTTCTTGCTCTGTTTGAGCTTTCTTTAAAAAAAGACTGCCCTCGGTTTGCAAGACGCTCCTGTGCCGCTAATCCGCTTGTAAAGCGGAACTGTCTGCTATCATGCGATGCTCTCGATTCGGGGGCGTGTTCGGCTATGATAATGCTTTATTACAAACTAAAGGATGATATATCAGACAGCGGCTTTGTTAAAAGAAACGCCTCCAGGGCGCTGTTGCCCTTTGCCGCCTGTCTGAAGAACAAGGGTGCCAAGCGTTTGGGGCATATTGATGAGATCGTGCGTGAGGCTATGGAGGGACAGACCGCTATAGAATCGGCCCCGAATGAATCTGCGACTATCGATCGCGCCGCCCATCCGACCGCCTCTGCCATGGGGAGAATATGTCAAAGCATGGCGGTATATACCGATGATGCAGATAATCAAAGTCAGGCTCTCTATCGCTTCGGTTATCTTATAGGAAGATATGTCTATCTCGCCGATGCGCTTGACGATCTCGCCGGCGATCTAAAGAGCGGCAGTTTCAATCCCTTTGCCGGTGTCGATCGTGACCTGGCCGTACAGACAATAAATCTTACCATATGCCAAATAGCCGAAGTCTATGCTCTTATTAAAATAAGAAGATTCTCAGGAATCATAGAGAATATTATATATCTCGGACTAAAGGATACTGTAGATAAAATACAGAAAGGAGAGAGCAGATCATGGATGCCTACAAGGTTTTAGGGGTTGCTCCGAATGCAAGCGATGATGAGATAAAGCAGGCATATAAAAATATAGCGCGGCAGTATCATCCCGACAATTATGCGGGAAGTCCTCTTTTGGATGTCGCAAAAGAAAAGATGGAGGAAATCAACAACGCCTATGATATAATTATGAACGAGCGCCGTTCCGGTCATAATCGGCAGGAAAACAGGCATAATTACAGAACCTCGGGAGGGTTGCAGGATATACGTTCTCTGATTATGAAGAACAGGCTTACCGAAGCGGAGGAACTTCTCGATGGTATCCCTGCCGCAAACAGGGACGGTGAGTGGCATTTTTTGAAGGGATCGGTCTTCTTTTCACGGGGATGGCTGGAGGAATCGGCCAACTATTTTGAAGCAGCAGTAAGGATGAATCCGGAAAACGCCGAATACAGAGCGGCTGCAAGCCGCCTAAAACGACAAAGACACGGGCATTTTAACCCGGGCACAAGCAGATACAGATACGGCACAAACAGAAACAGTAACGATGAATGTGATTGCTGCGATATGTGCAGTGCTCTGATGTGCGCCGATTGCCTATGCAAGTGCATAGGCGGCAGAGGGCTTTGCTGTTAGAAAAAACGCCATAAGAAAGGATAATGCGGTTTTGAAATCGTCACGGGTTGCTTTATGCGGCATGATAGGGGCGCTAAGCTCTGCGATTATGTTTTTCGGCGGGATATTCCCGTTCTCATATTTCGTTATGCCCGCAATAGCCGGAACGGTTTTTATACCGATAGTTATAGAAACGGGCCGCCGATGGGCATTGATGACCTATACAACCGTGTCGCTGGTCTCGGCTATAATAGTTTTTGACAAATTCCCCGTTTTGATATTTATAATGTTCTTCGGATTTTATCCTATACTAAAATCGTTTATAGAGGGTATAAAAGAAATAATCACCGTGTACGCAATCAAATTTGCGCTTTTTAACACGGTGGTTTTTCTCTGTTACTACACGGTAACAAGCGTTATTGTCGTCAGCGAAATCGCCGACGAACTCGCAGAATACAACAGGGTTCTCCTGATGGCCTTTTTGGTGCTGGCAAACGTAGCATTTTTAATGTACGACATGGCATTAACCTCGATAGTCTCGATATACCTCTACCGATTCAGCGGCATCGTGAGAAGGTTGATGAGGCTGCAATAACCATGGGGAAAAACACCCGCCGCTGTCAACCACGGATGACCGGGGGCGGTCATCCCTACACGCCTATACATTGATTCACTTCCGCAGTATCGCATCCCTTATCCTTATCAAGTCAAATATGTCTATTATGCCGTCATTGTTCATGTCCATAGCGGCAAATTCGGGGCTATCTTTGTCTATTTCCGGCAATCTTCTGAAGATGAAATCACGGGCAAAGAGTATATCCGCTACCGATACTTCTCCGCTGCCTGTGGGGTTGCCCTTGATTAGGCCGGTTTTTTCAGCTAATCCCAGGATGGCTCGCTCAAGGGTTGCTATTGCGATTTGTATGTCTTCTATCGAGTAAGGATTCAGTATGTCGGCAAAGGTTATTTCCTGACGGGCGAACTCGATCGCCTGCAGGTATGCGTTATAGGATTCGTTGGTATGATTGCCTTTGGGTATCGTGCTGTTTAACATTCCGCTGAGCCTGTCAAGCTCTGAGTTTAGCATTTCCTCCGAGGTTGTATCAACGATTCTTATGTCGGACAATGTCATTGAAAAATCGAGAAGTCCCGCCGAAATCTGACTGTTGAAATCGTATCCGGGGCGTAATATTTGAAAGAATATCCGATCTACCCGCTGCCAATCGACAGGATTGCCCGCTCCGTTGTCCTGCGGGTTGAGCGTTCGGTCTGTACCGTTTATCGTTCCGATATGCAATCCCTCCCCGCTCAAAAATGCGCTGAGCGGGATATTTACTATGTTTTTCCCGTTGGTAAACTGAAATTCGTTAGGCCGCCAACCCACCCAGTTGTTGTTGCCCGATCCGAATCTTATTCCGCCGTCTGACCAGAGCGTGTTGTTAGATATACGGTTGTTCAGATTGGTGATAACATCGGCATGAGCAATGGGGTCGAGTTGGTTTTTTGATACGGCAAATTCTATCGTAAACTGCATAAACAGCTTAGACCGATCGCTTCCGGTTAGGTCAACAGGGGCAGTGCCGTCCTTTACTGTCCAGTTGGCAAGCAGAAATCCGCTCGAATTTTGTGAAGATAGATATGTCCGCTCAGCTTGACTGAAACGAGCAAGTTCATAATCGGGAACAACATCGCCGGCGTCATCGGTTGTGTTGAATGAGAACCAGTTGAGATTGAGACCTCCGTTGACAAAGACGATATATACATCACGGATTCCGTCAATCTGTTCGGTTATGTCAGCCCTAAAGCTGTCATAGACCTGCCATCCCGCCGTCGGAGAAACAGAGACAGAGGCTATGATCGGCCCGCTTGACGGATTGTCCAAACGCACCTGAACGGTGGTGCTGTTGCTGTAGACAGAGGATGGACGAGCCGCTCTGATAATCAGATATTCGGGGGATGCGCTAAAGTTTATCCTGTCGTATTTTAACCATGCCCCTCCGTTAATGTTCCCGATGTTCTGTCCGCCTCCTATGTCTCCGCAGGATTCGGGCCCCATGTTTTGATTGGTTGACCTGAATATATCGTCATAGGTCTCGGCCCCGATCAAACAGGGTACGTTTATGCTCAGATTGCTCTCGTCCTTGACAAAACCGATAGATACATACCTGCCCTGCCGCCATACCGTGAGCAATATATCATCGTCATATTCCGCTTGGCTATACAAATTCAACAGACCGTCAACCCCCGTGACGGTAACGCCGCCCATCTCGGTTATTATGTCGCCCCTCCGCAGACCCAGCAGCTGAGCATAGCTCCCGTTTGCGAATCCCTCTACATATGCTCCGTTGTACCCGACATTTTCGGGCAGTTTTGTTTCGGCTATTAATGTATGCGAATAGAGATTGTTGACCGTGGCTCTCAAAAACGAAACGGGATTGGGCAGCGGCATGAGGGAAGGGGCGAACTTCACAACCTCTCCCCTAGTGTATCCGCTGTCGTTGTAGGAATCTACGGTAAAATAGTAATCGGCTCCTCGATTCAGGATGCGAATGATTGCGGAGGTCTGTCCGATAACCTGAAAATGCGTGTGCAGAGCATCGGGACGTGTGCCGAATCTGATTATATAACCCTCCGCACCATCTACAGGATCCCATGAGAGGGCGGCGAAACGGTCATCGGCGCTTGGAGCGGGACGGGTTACGGCAAATTCGGCAGGAGCATCAGGAGCCGTGTCGTTGCCATGCCCGAACAGACGTATTCCGCTGACCGAAAACTTGCCCCCTGCCGGAACAGGGCCCTTGTTTGTGATTCTTATGTAACGGATGTCGACAGGCTTTTCGAGCTGGAAGTATTGGTGGGAGTGATCTTCGGCCATTTTAGGGCGGGCAACCGCTCCGCTCCTATCGGCAAGAGTGTGCCAGTCGATACCGTCAATCGAGAACTCAAGCAGATAACGATGAACAAAGCTATTGTCACGACCGCTTGCAGAAGCGGAGCTGATGTCCTGATCGGCAAAGTTTACCTGAAAAGCATTGACCGAGCTTATCTTCTTAAAATCGGCCATTATCCACTCATCGGCATTACCTGTTTCGGCCGACCACCAGTTCTTGAGATTCTCGTTAAAGGCATTGCCGGGGCTGAAGTTTCTGCCGTCTTTGGCTCCCAGCACCGATGATGCCGTTATCTGTGCGTTCCCGCCGTATGATACAAGATTCCACCCGGGCCCGGGCTGATCGAATGTTCTGCGGCTATCCTCCGATCTATACATAGGATAGTCGGCAAAGACCATGTTTGATACCAACTCGTCATGTTCGGTATGGGTTGCAGGATAGAGAACCAATCTCCGCTCAAATCCGTGGTTGACCGATATAGACACGGTGCTGATCTTCCACCAGTTGCCCTGCTTGTCTTTAAAGGTTGACCCATGTCCCGCTCCCCGCACAAATCCTGTCGCCTTAAAGCTGGACGGACTTGTATCGCTGTGTACAAACGGGCCGAGAGGATGGTCGGCAACCGCAAGACCGTCTGCATAATATCCCGTGCTGGTGCTTGGAACCCCAAACTCCATGTAATATTTGCCGTCATGTTTGGTCACCCAAACACCCTCAAGATAGGGACGACCGGATTTTTCATTACCGTCGTCGTCGACATTTATCTGATAACCATAGAGTTCGGGATCGGTGTTATAAACGTCTATGTTGCCGCCTATCAGCTGCATTTCGGTAGCGGGGTCAAGGCTTAATTCCACCACCTGGAGCGGGTTGTTGGGAGATGATCCGTGATAGCAGAATGCTCTGTTCAGCTCCTCGTCATAGAAGAGTGCAGGATCGCTCCACTGCATAGGACGGGCGACAAACTGCCATCTTGACGGATCTTTGGGATTATCGGTTTTGAATATAGACCCCGCTTGTGACGCTGTTATGTACAACCAATCTCCGACAACCATTGTTGCCGGAGCAAAACGGTATATATCAGAAATTCCGGACGGATTGTTATCGGTATCGGGTATAAGACCGGGAGCGGCATCCTCTCCGGCATAGACATACTGCCAATCGGCAAGGTCGGAAGAATACCAATACCCCGTTCCGTGCGATGCGAAGAGATAGTATTCATCCTTAAAGAGAACCATGGCGGGATCGGCCGATTCACGGCAGTTGTCGGTAACGGTAAAGTGAACTCTGTTACCGTTGTTCGGGTTTACAGTCAGGGTTTTGTCAACCTGATACTGATAGCTTATGTCAATCGGATTACAAAATGTATCCGGATTTTCGCTGATGACAACATCGGCCGCATATTGAGAAGAGGGCAGAATCGGGGCCTTTTCCGGAAAGGCCATGGCCGTCAGCGGAAAAGACAAAAAGACATATGCTGCGGCGGTAAAAGAAGAAACCATCTGTAGCAAACAAATTTTCATAATAATAACCGTCCTTTTTCATAGTATAACAATATTATACTATAAATAAGAGGACGGCATAGGACAATTAGTTAATCAAATTCAGACAGAATTAACATTTTATATTTCTGTTGCAGATTGCCGATAGGCTCTCGGTGTAAGACCTGTTATCTTCTTGAACACACGATCAAAGGTTCTCGTGTTGTTGAATCCGCTCTCACAGGCGATGCTCGGCATGGTCAGCTCGGTGTCGAATAACAGCTGCTGAGCGTGTCTCACGCGGCATATGTTAAGATAATCATGGTAGTTGATACCGATTTTTTTAGAGAAAACATTGCATAGAACAGGTATGCTCACATTCAGGTCGTCCGCCATTCTTTTTAGTGACATTTCGCTGTCGCTAAAGTTTTCCATGATATAAGACAGCACTCTTTTGTTCAGTCCTATATCTACAGGAACCTCTGATTTGTGCAGCTCCATAACCGACAGCAGTCTTGCGATTATCGCCTGAATATACCCCTTTGCGGCAAGTTTGTTATAGTTTGTATCGGCATCCATCGTGTAAAACTCGTTACTGTCTGCGTGTATTGTATCCATGCAATACAAGACATCGGGATGCAGGTTCTCGCTGCTTATAAAAGGGTCACGGGGCGAGTATTTGAGCAGCTTGCCTGTAAAATCTCCGGTTAAATTCAGGTCTGCTATTAATATATAGATGCTGCTGACCGATTCTGTTGTATAGCTGTGGATACAGTTAGGGAAAAAGAAAGCGGCATCGCCTTTTGTGAGGGTTCTTTTGTGAAAATCGGCAGTAACATCTATCTCGCCGTCTAAAACACAGAGTATCTCTATATGCTTATGAAGATGCGACTCTATATTAAGGTTGCGCGTCTTTATAAACCTGAACATTCGGTTATCTTGATCCTCATAGCGAATATACATTTGTGGAGCTCCCCCTCATAATCTCATTCATCAAGCATAAGCGGCTTTTTGCGTTTTTTTAATTTATTAAGCTGTTCACGCTCAACTTGCGAAATGCTTTTTTCAGGTGTTGGCAAATTTTCCGGCATTGTGCCGCCGACACGCTTGATAGCGGCACGAACCTCACGCCCGACCACAAAATGTGCATCGCTTGCCGCACTAATGCCCTGTATGTTTTCCCTTTTCAATTTGCTTTCGGTTTGCGAAATTCGAAACAAATTAGCGATAAGTTCTTCACTCCCCATAAAATCAAGAATTTTTTCACGGACAGCCAACCCTTTTTTGTTGTGGATTTCATCAACGGTCATGCCGCCGTATAAACCCATATATCCCGAATTTTGAAATTCGGCAAATTCTTCATTGGTAATAACTCCGGCATCATGTGCCGCTTCTGCAAGCATTTGATTCCATTGTTTTATATCGCCTCGAATGACGAGGCGTTTATTATCCTCGTCAAGCTGGTTGAATCGGTCTGCTACCTCCTGCCGATAGGTCTGGATTGCGAAATAGGTTTGACCGAGTGCGATAACTTCCTTGCGTGGATCTCCATTTTGAACAATCAAATAACAGGCATATCGGGTCAATTCATAATCCTTAACTTTCTTTGTAGCCGCACCCGCTTTTACGATTTTGTTGACCTCAACAAAATCGGTGTCGTTGTTGATTTTCACTTATAAAAACAATCCCCCGGCCATCACCGCAACAATGGCGGGTAACAACAGGAGGATTTGGTGACCCATCCGCGACTCGAACGCGGGACACCCTGCTTAAAAGGCAGGTGCTCTGCCGACTGAGCTAATGGGTCGTTTATAAGCAATTTTATAAGCAATACCGATATATTGTATCAGAGAGGTTCCGTCTTGTCAAGAGTGTTTTTTAAATTACTGTCAAAACACACATGGAAATATATGGTAACACGGCGACAAGGACGGCAATCCTGCGAAATGCGAAAATCCACGGACGGCATGGCCATCCCTACACCCTCCGCACAATGGCCATAGGCGTTTGCTGGTCCGATTGACCTAAGGGGTTGTCGGCGAATATTTGTCTGCACATATCCACGGATATGTCGGGCGATGAGCGCCCTAATATCTCTACCCCAATGTCGTTGGCGTCTATGACCACGATGGGGCAGCCGAGACTGCCGCTGAGTTCGGCGGCGATTTTGTCGGGATTGTCGGGGGCGAGTTTTGCGTAACCGTTGTAGGGCGGGATTGTATAGTCGCACGGACCGTCTATGGCGCGAGCCTTGTCGCCGCAGATTTGGTAGAAGACCCCCCGTTTCCCGAACAACTTGCAGACGGCCGAGCAGATAGCGGCAAAGAGGATCTTGAGCAGGCCGACTTCACGAATCGCAAGCTCCATCGTTTCGGGCATTCCGAGACCTATTCCGTATGGGGATTTATGCACGAACTTCACCAAAAACCGAGCCCATCGGCCGGGTTTTATTTCGCTTATGGGGAACGCCCGTCCCTGAGTTATGGCGACAATTTTTTCGCTGATAAAGAGCATATCGTCCTCCTGCAAGAACTCACCGGCGTATCTGCCGGTAATCTCGAAAAGGTCATCCTCTTTCATAACAACATGGGTCTTTACGGGGAACCGCACAAACTCCCCGTAATCTGTAGTTATATTCAGCTCCTTGTTTGCGTTAGGCTCAAAAGGCATGGTCATGTTTTGTTTTCCTTCTATTTATATTATTATTTTTGTCTCAAAATCATGTTTCTAATCGTTAGCATATCAAATATATTGATCACCCCGTCATCATTGGCATCGGCTGCCCATAGTTCGCCCGGATCGGTTAGGCGGGTTGTGCCGAGAATGTGATCACGGACGGCGATGATGTCGGCAACGGTGATTGTTCCGGAGTTGGTGGGGTTGCCCTTGATTGTAGCAGGGGAAATCAGGGTTACTGTCGCAGTGCCGAATATGGCTGTGTTTATGGTTGATGTCGCTCGTATTGTCAAGGTTGCCGCTCTTTCGTTTTGTGCAATAGTGAGAAGCCCGTCCTCAGATATAACTGTATTGTTACTCGTTCTGCCTGTTACACTCCATGTCACCGTTTGATCTGGGTTAAATAAACCCATAACCTCAGCGGTGAATTGCTGTGTATCACCCTGCCGCACTATAGATTCGGGTGGAGATATAGTTACGCTTGTTATTGTTTGTGTTTTGATGGGCAACAATCTGTCTGTTGTTGTTCCGTCACCAAGCTGACCGAAACCATTATACCCCCAAGCCCACACTGTGCCATCAGATTTTAACGCCATGGTGTGATAACCACCCGCAAATATATCGGTTACTCCGGTTAAGCCCAAAACCTGCACCGGAGTACGGCGGTTAGTTGTTGTACCATCGCCAAGCTGACCAGCCCAATTAGCTCCCCAAGCCCAAACTGTACCATCGGATTTTAATGCTATGGTGTGCTGGACTCCCGCAGATATAGCGGTTACTCCGGTTAAACCGGATACCTGCTTAGGAGTATAGTTGTCTGTTGTTGTTCCGTCACCAAGCTGACCGTGACTATTATTACCCCAAGCCCAAACTGTACCATCAGATTTTAAAGCTATGGTGTGGCCACCCCCCGCAAATATAGCGATTACTCCGGTTAAACCGAAAACCCGCACAGGAATATTGCGGTTAGTTGTTGTATCATTGCCAAGCTGACCATAATAATTATAACCCCAAGCCCAAACTGTACCATCGGATTTTAATACCGCAGTGTGATTTCCTCCCGCAGATATGGCGGTCACTCCTGTTAAACCGGAAACCTGTACAGGAGTATGACGGTCAATTGTTGTACCATCTCCAAGCTGACCATATAGATTATTCCTCCCCCAAGCCCAAACCGTACCATCGGATTTTAATGCTATAGTGTGATGGGCTCCCGCAGATACGGCAACAACTCCGGTTAAACCTGAAACCTGCACAGGAGTAGTACGATCGGTTACTGTGCCATCACCAAGCTGACCAGTCCAATTATATCCCCAAGCCCAAACTGTACCATCGGATTTTAAGGCCATAGTGTGATCACCACTCGATGATACAGTGGTTACTCCGGTTAAACCGGAAACCTGCACCGGAATACGGCGATCAGTCGTTGTATCATCGCCAAGCTGACCTCTATTATTCCAACCCCAAGCCCAAACTGTACCATCGGATAATAACGCCACAGAGTGATCATTGCCCGCTGACACACTTATGCAAACCAAATCCTGTTCGGGTTCAGCCGCAACAGCGGCAAAAGGCACCGCTGTGATCATAATGACCAGAGCTATAATAATCCCTAATACTCTTTTAGAAAATATCTCCCTCATAAAACATTATCCCCATTCCTCTTATTATATTTCTTATAAACGCCGCTCTCGAGGGTGCGTTTTATATTATAGATGAATTTATCCTCGTTTTTGAGCGGGGATACCAGTATCGTGTGCATTCCGAGCAGGTTGCCGCCGATAATATCGGTGAAGACCTGATCGCCGATTATGGCGGTCTTTTTAGGACGGGTACCGATTTTTTTACACGCCCGCAGCAGTCCCCACGGCGACGGCTTTAGCCCCATAGCGATATAGTCCAGCTCCATTTTAGCGGCAAAGGGGCCGATTCGTGAGGGGAAGTTGTTAGAAACTATAATTATCTTCATTCCCTCCGCCTCTAACGACCTTGTCCATTCACGGACGCCCTCAAACGGCTCCCACTGACCATAGACCCGCAGAGTATTGTCGACATCGAGAATCAGACCCTCGATACCCGCCTTGTCAAGATAATGGCCGGAAACCGAGAGGATATTAGGAAAGATTATATCGGGCATAAAGATCGGCAAAATTATCACAACCTACTGTTAGGGGAAGGTTTCACAACCCTCCCCCGAATGTACTATTTGTATTTGCGTTTACGAGCCGCTTCCGCTTTTTTCTTGCGTTTGACAGACGGCTTTTCGTAGTGTTCTCTCTTGCGTACTTCTGCAAGAACGCCCGCTTTGGCACAGGAGCGTTTAAACCGCTTGAGCGCACTGTCGAGCGATTCGTTTTCCTTCAACCGTACTTCTGACATTATGTTCCCTCCCTCATATACAGGAGTATGGAATTTGACACGAGCCCCGGCGCTCTAAAAAACCCGCAAAATCCGCAGATTATCGCCGCCGGCACCCCACTGCCCATCCCTATGCTATCAAACATATTTTCAAGCATGATGTAATTATACATTATTCAAGAAAATTTGTCAAGAAATTTTTTATTTTCTCCTTAGCAGTAAATACTCATGTAAATTCTCAGGTATTAAATCATCGCCAACGCTATACATGATTGTTGAATATTTTAGCGGCCATGTCACATGATACGCTGTCATTCGGAACTTTCCCAACTGCCGCCATGAAACAACACCCCTTTAACGATTATCATTATAACCGATAAAGAGGTGATTGTTAAGAAATATTTTATTTTCTCTTTAGAAAAACCAGGATAGCACCGATTACCAAAGAAATTCCCCCGCCAGCCATCATTAATATTGGTGCTATAGTTTCAGGACCGCTGTAACCAAACGCTCTCGCAAGTTGTTGTTCGCCGGAATTGAACATAACAATCCCGACAATGAATAATATAATGCCTATTATGGCAAGTACAATGCCTGTAACTTTTTTACCATCCATTCAAAAATACCTCCCTCCTGCCTTTATTCGGCATTTTGGTCTTTGCACAAACGAAAGCGTTAATACCCACGCAACGCTTTTAGTGCCATCTGAGCCATCGCTTTTTGCTCCGGGGTACTTCTTGGATCTTTAAGAATTTGCTCGTATCTGCGGATGGCTTCTTCGTTAGTTAGTTGTCCCATAATCCTCACCTCCAAATAAAAATTCCTGCTCATAAATACAGGTATCGACTAATTCGATTTCAGTTGTTGCAAACATCTAAAAATTCAACTGTCCGTTTCTTTCCATCTGCCGCAGATTATTCTCGGCCATGGATTTTAATTCACGGTCGCTTGGATAGCTATCTCTGCACCTATCAATGGTTTTATGTAGGTATTCTCTTGCTTTTTCACGGTTCCCTGTTTTATGAAATACTTCCGCAATCCAAAAGCACTCATTTGCGGCAAACAAGTCGTCATTATTTCTCAAATCCATAATGATTTTTATCGAATCTTTAACCAACACCAAGGCTTTGTCTGTATCACGGGCAACTCCATCGCCATGAAAATACATAACTCCTGAATACAATTTTGCCAGTGCAAACTTAGGAATACTTTCAAACAAACGCAGTGCTTCTTGTTTGCGATTAAGAAATTTCCAGCACGCTAATCCGAGATTTAATGTCGCCTTGCCTTGCCAACCGTGGTCGCCCGAATCGTTTTTAGTTTTTTCGAGCCATTTAGCCGCATTTTCATAATCCCCACGTTCCCAGTATGCCATCCCTATCCAGTACCACGCACCGCTTTTCCCCGAATAATCTCTTAACAACTCTTCGAGCGAAAGTCTTTTGCAAATTTCATCCATCTCAATATCCTCCAGTTTGATTTTTATTGAAAACAAAGAAATATATTTCCTTGTAATCGTCTGTTTAGCAAGATTGCGATTTAATTGGACAATATATCCTCAAACGCTTGCGTGTCGATCGGAATATCTTCATATATGCCAGCTAAAGCTTTCTTCCGCGATTTATATTGTTCTGCGATGCAAGTGTTGAAAGAATTAATTTTCCTTTCTATTATAGCAATTTCCGGCTTAATCTTGTTTTCTTTTGATTCATTTGCTTGCCGGATTATTTCACTTTCTTTTCTTTTCTTAGTTCTAGTTACCTTTAAGTAAATCCATACAATGCTACCAATCCCATAAGTTAAAATGCCCAACACAAACCAAATAAAACTGGGGTCCGATTTTACATCAGGTATCGAGGGAAGCGATAATAATTCTTGATTTTTGTCCTCTAGAGTTTTATTGTATTTATTTATTTCGGATTTTCGGTTTTCGTCTTCCGGTAATGTTTCGTTAAAAAACCATAGAGACCCATCGCCATTAACCCAAACAGAATATTCTTTGGTATTGTATTGGAACACAACACGGTATATACTGAGGAAAACACATATGGGTTTTTCTTTAGAAATGTTTTCTCCAAGCATTTGTAGACTTCTAGAAAGCGTATGTGAGGTCATGCTCTGTTCAGCTTTTTCCTCAAGTTTCTTTTTTACATGAGGTGTGACATATTCATTATACGCTAACGATACAGGCAAATCAACACTATGAGTTTTTGTATCAGCAGGTAAATTAAGATGGTGAAAATCTATAAAATTGTTGAAATCAAACCCTAAATACAACGATTGTATCTGTTCAATAAATTCTTTGTTGGCGGGGGCAAGCAATGTTTCTCTGGTGGCTGTTTCGCCATTAGTGGGAATCCAATCGATTCCAGTATGGGTTGTAATAGTATGGTATGTATCAGAATCAAATTTCCCGATTTCATAACCTTTTGCATAACCTTCTTCCTGCCACTTTTTTATTTTACCAAATTCATATGAGAATTTTGCTGTACCGTTACAATCAAACCAGTATGCAGGAACACAATGATGCTCTTCTCGAACAATTTTAACTTTTTCAAATACATCCAATGCAATATTGGGAGCCTTAGACAAAACTGCGGCAACTATATTATGCAGCGATGCTGGAGAAACAGTAAATGGAACACCGCTCTCGATGTTTTCATTACTCAAATTCACTATCGTACCAGTTGTGCCGCCGCTATTGGCTTTCGTACCACACCCAGCACAAAATCCGCCTCCCTCTTGTAACTTTTCGCCGCATTTATTACAAAACATAAACATATCCCCAATTTTCATATAATTTTTTAGACCACTCCGTAAATGTACACATTTACGAAAAATCCCTCTTAACGCCGTTATTATGCGAAAAAACATGGTTTTTGTAATATTTTAGAAATATTTTTGCAAAAACCATTGACAAATCATTATTTTTGCATTAGAATTATCCGCATAGAGGAACTCCGTAAATGTGTACATTTACGGAGTAGTTTTTATCCCTTTCAACATTCGGTATTCGCTTAATTTCTTGTAAAAAGTCGTTGTTTTCATCCCGCACAACCCAAGGACTTCCCGCAGTTTTATCTCCCCACGCTCCCACTTTTTCACCAACTCTCCGAAGTTTTCGGGTAGTTCTTTCGGCGGCCTGCCGAATTTTACACCCCTTGCTTTTGCCGCTTTTATGCCCTCGGATTGGCGTTGGCGGATGGTTTCACGCTCGTTTTGTGCCACGAAAGACAGCACCTGCAAAACCAAATCTGCGATGAACGTGCCGATCAGGTCTTTGTACTGCCGTGTGTCCAGAATCGGCATATCCAAAACGGCTATATCAACGCCTTTTTCCTTGGTGAGTATACGCCATTGTTCCAAGATTTCCTCGTAGTTACGCCCTAATCGGTCGATTGATTTTATGTAGATTAGGTCTCCTGCCGCCAATTTGGCGGTTAGTTTTTTGTAGCTCGGACGGTCAAAATCCTTGCCCGATTGCTTGTCAATAAACAGATTTTCGGGCTGTATTTCTAACCCCTGCATGGCTAAAATCTGCCTGTCCTCGTTCTGATCGGTACTCGAAACCCTGATGTATCCATATGTCAACATGGTAAAAACCCCCTTTTATAGATTGTATTCTATAAAAGGGGGAAAATATATTACTGCTCGTTTTCTGTGATTCATTCACATTTGCGCTTCTTTTGTTAAATTTGGTCTTCTACTTATTCGAGTATCATCTATTTCAGATTTTCTTCATTGGGTCAGGGTTATTCGGTGGGGTGTTAGTGCTTTGTTTATCTGTTTCAAGTGATTGAGTTTGTGCTTCATTGATCGCATTTACGCTACTTATTTCTTTCAAAGTTCCTTTTATGCTTGTCTGTTTTTCAATGTGTTTATTGGCAAGATTTATCATTCTGTCAATGGTTATCAAATCCATTTTTAGGGTTCTAAGTTCTTTTTCTAAATACCTACGTCTATCAATTTTACTTTGCATATCAGATATAGTGTCTTTATTATTTCCAATATACTTAACACGAGCTTTTTTAGCATCATTGCAATAATACTGAAGAGAAAAATACTTGCCATATAAAGTTTCTTTATAGACAAGTCTTCCTTTGGGTAGCTCGCTAATTTCTTTTTGATATTTTAGTTGATCCTCTAATTTTTTATTCTTTTCGTTTGTTAGTATTCCTTTTATGTGAGAAATTAAATCTAAGAACTCCATAAAAACCTCCTTTGTGCAATAGTAACAAATATTAGTGTGTTTGTCAAGTATATTTACCGAATATATATTCGATCGTGCTATTCCTTTTTAGTAAATTATATAGTATTATTATATTATGGAGTGGATTCTTCAAAAATGTCTATTATGCAGAATAAAACATTGAAAGGCAGGGTGATTCCAATGCAAGAAATAATGATACACCAAAAGTTTTTTTAATTGCCCGACTTTTAGTGTAATCATGAGTAATTAAGGGCAATCAACAGAGAAAGGTGGTTGTCGTATGTTATATAAAAGCAATTCCTTGCATGAAAAAAATGGCTAACCGAACTCCCCTCTATCAACGATTCAATGTACGCATTGCTATGTAGCGATCCTGATAAAGACATTCTACCCAATAAAACAAAATTGGGGGGAGTTTTGATACAAGAATATTTAACGATGATTAGATTAAATAGGATAGAAGAAACAAAAGTTAGAATTGAAAAAGAAAAGACAAAGCAAAAATGGATCAGATGTCTTTATAAAATTCTTCACAATTCCATAACAATTGTTCAAAAATGCGTTGCACTGATTATATTTCTCACTATTGTACAAATAATTTCTTTTGTATGCGTTGGTGTAATTAATTCAACTTCAGGGAACTTAGAAAACTTTGAAGTTAGTGTTGAAAACTCCCAGTTGCCAAATTTACTTACTAATTGGATACAAATCGCTCTAATGATAGCACAGTTAATTATCCCTTTCTTTTTGTGAAAATCATAGTTAAAAATACTTTCATGCAGATTTTTAGTGTCATGTGTGGTTTGTTTTATCCCCACTTTTTCACTAACTCCCCGAACTATCTGGTACTTCTTTTGCCCCTTTTATAGATTGTATTCTATAAAAAATGGGGTGTTTACAAAAAAGTATTTTTGGTGTATAATAAAACCATAATTTCAAGAGGGTGGTTTTAGTGAACAGGACAAACAATAGAAATGTTTACAATACTTTAGAAATAAAACGCAGACTTGAACCTGTTTTTATATCCAACGGCGTAAAAAGTGCCATATTATTTGGATCATACGCACAAGGAAGAGCAACGGCGGACAGCGATGTGGATATATTGGTTGACAGTGGGTTGCGTGGTCTTGATTTTGTCGGGCTTATTGAGAATGTGTGTGAAGCTCTGAATAAAAAAGTTGATTTAATCGATGTGCGTTATATCAATGCAGATTCACCTATTGAACATGAAGTTGCCACGACAGGAGTGCGGATATATGGATAGGAAGAACGAAATTATCCTTGTAAAGATAATCGAATGTATCGAAAAGATAAACCGATATATTTCAACTGTTGGAATGCCAGATTTTTTAACAGATTCAAAATTGATAGAAGCTTGTGTTTTCAATCTCTTGCAAATTGGCGAACTTGCGAACAGACTGGATAGCGACTTTCAACAGAAACACACTGATGTTCCTTGGCATAAAATGCGCGGACTTCGTAATCGTTTAGTGCATAATTATGAGGGTGTAAACTTTGAATTAGTTTGGGATATTATAAAAATCGATCTAAACGCATTAAAAAAACAACTTGAAGAGATTTAGTTTTCACCGCCCGCGTTCCCATTCCCTTTCTCTCTCACGCTCCCATCGTCTTGCCGGTCTTTGATCCGGATAATCCTGCCGTTGATTTTCTCTGTCAAGTTCGGATAATCTGTCAAAGATTATTTGTGCGTTTGGATTCGAATCATATGATTTTTCAGGAGTTGTTTTGTGTCGGATAAACTCTTGTTGCAGTTTCGCAATTTCTCTGTTGATTTGCGAATATCCAACACGCAATTTGTGCAAATACAGCGCCGTATTTCGTGCGATTATCGCCTTGTTTTTCTGCATTTTATCGGTAATAATGCCCTTTTTCTCCAAATTCCACGCAATCACACCAACATGAATTGTCGGCTCACGATCAACGCCCTGCACCTTTAGCGTGCGATGGTCAATGCGGTTGGAAAATCCCTTTAAATGTAGGTTTTTTCGTCTTGTAATTTTTCTCCCGAACGATAGGCGGCGGCGTTGACTGCGACACATTTTTCGCCCGCCCGATACGCCGAAGCCGCAACCGCCGAACGCCCTGTTTTGCGGCTGATAATGCCAACGTGAAGATGATAAATCGCCATGCTCCACCCCCGAATTATGATACTAAATCATATGATTTTCGGGGGTTGTCTGTTGCTTGTCCGGCACGCACATTGCGGAGCAATGTATAAGTGCGCCCTTTGTGGTTTGTGAATGTCGGGCGGATTCAGTCGGCGCATTTGCGGCGGCGAATCGCTCGCACGCTCACAAACCACTTGCCGCTTTTGCGGCAACCCACGGCTTGCGAAATTGCCACGCAATAAGCAAAGCCGACACCGTCACGAATCGCCCGTTGTTGTCAACATCGAAACAAGCGTGTTTTGAACCTGTTCCGTTTGCGTTTCGTTTGATACGGTTTTGTGCAAAAATGCCTGTTTTATCAGGTTTTCAACCGCATCATCGAAGTACATCACGCCTTGCTTTTGACACTTCTCAACAATCCCATGCTTTTTTATGTACCTATAAACCCTTTGCTTTGTTACCCCAATCTCATCTGCTATCCGGCGAATCGTCTTCATTGCATGACCCTCCTGTGCGGCGTGGGTTTATTTTATGCGAGGGGATGTTGGAAAAATAATACAAAAAAATAATATTTTAAAAAATTAAAAAAACGCTTGACAAAATTGTTAATTATGTGTAGAATAAATAAAGTCACCGTGTCCAATGGCACAAAATCCCCGTGTCTAAGTAAGTTGGGTAGTTGCAGAAACCCAATAAAAATCACGATTATTCATGGTTTTGTCCCGCCTCTGTAGCTCAGTCGGTAGAGCAGTGGACTGAAAATCCACGTGTCGTTGGTTCGATTCCGACCGGAGGCACCATTCTCAGGTTTTCCGAGAAATAATTATGAAGCGGCATGGTGTATGCCGCTTGAGAAAAAGGAGTTTATCGCATGAAGAAATTATTAGTAAGCTTGCTGGCGTTATCATTTATGTTGGTTGTTTTTGCGGGATGCAATACAGACAACGGTGGTAGCAACGGCGGCACTTCTACATCTGCATCGGATTCTGTCGGTGGCGGTTCCGGCGATGCGGCCAACCAGGCTCTCTTAGACTACATAGATGCTAACAACGAGATATTTGAGGCAATGGCAACCGATGCTTTGAGCATCAAGGCGTCCGCTAGGGGAAATTCACTTGTTTTTTCCTATCAGGGTGAATCATTGACAAAAGAAATTGCAGAAATGTCCTTAGAAATGTCCGGAGCAATCTTTGAACCTATGTTAGAGGCGGCAAACTTAGCAGGCGCTAATGCCGATTCTGTAATTGTTGAGTATTTAGACGGCGACGGAAATGTTTTAGCATCTGAAGAATACGGCAAATAAAAACAACTTGTATGGTACGCACCCCTGTGCGTACCGTTCTGCGGATTTAGCTCATCTGGTAGAGCGCCACCTTGCCAAGGTGGAGGTAGCGAGTTCGAGCCTCGTAATCCGCTCCATTCGTTTAAAGTATGAGGAATTGGGAAACATTTAGCTTTGTTCTCCTATGTCCTCATTCCTTTGTGCGGCACCATAGCCAAGCGGTAAGGCCGAGGTCTGCAAAACCTCTATTCCCCGGTTCAAGTCCGGGTGGTGCCTCCAAAACGTAAATATAAGCCCGAAAATCCGTTGACAGAAAGATTTTCGGGCTTTATTTAAACTTTTTTATAATTAATTGGAGAATGATATGTTTTTAACAAGATGGCTGTGGAAAAATCTAAAAGGAAACAGGGCTCAGTGGATTACCGCTATTATCATTTCGTCGATCTGTGCGGCGACGACATTTGCCGCCCCTGCCTTCACCTCCTACATAATCGACCATGCAGTTGTGGGTGTGACCAAAGAATCGGGCGAGTTTTTCCGCAACCCCGATCTGCTCTATACCTATGCCTTTATTATGATACCCTATGTTATAATAAGGCTGTCGGTTTTCTATCTCATGCTTATGTTGATAGAGTTCAGCTCACAGGGACTGATCGTTCGTCTGCGTAATCATCTGTATAAAAATATGCAAAGGCAGGATTCGGTGTTTTTTGATAAAAACCGAACCGGCGATCTTATGACAAGACTTACCGGAGACCTTGACATGATTCGGCACTTTGTTGCATGGGTAACACGCATGGGTCTGGATTCGATACTGATATTTTCAACAACGCTGATATATCTCTTTTGGGTGAACTGGCAGTTTGCCCTGATTTTTGCTGCCGTTTCCCCGCTCATATTTGTGCTGAGGGTCTTCATTCGCAAGAATGTACGGCCCCTCCATCTTATAACCCGTCAAAAACTCTCGGAACTCAACAACCGCACGGGTGAAAACATAGCGGGTAACAAGGTTGTAAAGACCTTTGCACGGGAGGAACACGAGAAAGAGGTCTTTGCAAAGTACAACAACGCCTACAAAACCGCCTCTGAAAATGCCGCGCGGAAGTGGTTTACATACTTCCCGTTCATGGAGGGGATGGCATTTTCGTTTATTATCATCACCCTGCTTGTGGGCGGATTCTTTTTCATGGCGGATAAACTCACTATGGGTGAATATGTAGCCTTTTCAACCCTTGCCTGGCAGGTGTCAAACCCCATGCGGAATTTTGGTATGGTTATGAACGATTTTCAGCGTTTCTTCAGCAGCGCCGAAAAGGTAGTGGAACTCTACTATGCCTCCCCGACCATTGTTGACAGGCATGATGTCGAGAATCTTACCGAGCCGTTGAGCGGAAAAATAGAGCTGAACAATGTCAGCCTTGTTTTTGACGGGCGGGCTATTCTTGAGGATATTTCGTTTGATGTAGAGCCGGGAGAAACGATAGCGATCATGGGTCCGACCGGATGCGGCAAGACCTTGCTCATCAATCTGCTGGGACGTCTCTATGACATAAATAGCGGCAGCATAAGGTTTGACGGCATCGACATAAACCGACTAAAACTTGCCGATCTGCGGTCTGCTATAGGAATCGCAACCCAGGAGGTCTTCCTCTTTTCCGATACGGTTGACGGGAATATATCCTACTCCGATTCCTCCATGTCCGAGGATGACACACGGCTCTACGCCCGATATGCCTGCGCGGATTTTATCAGCGGTCTTGAAGAGGGGTATGATACAATCATCGGCGAGCGGGGGACGGGTCTTTCGGGCGGACAGAAACAGCGTATCGCTCTTGCCCGTGCCCTTGCCAAAAAGCCCGCCATACTCATTCTCGATGACACAACATCGGCGGTGGATCTCGAGACAGAAAAGGAGATAAGGAGCAATCTTGACAATCTGCCATTCAAGGCGACCAAGATAATAATCGCCCAACGGGTTTCTACAACAAAATACGCCGACAAAATCATAATCATGGATCACGGCAGAATCACAGAAATGGGAACCCACGACCAACTCATAGCAAACGGTGGGTACTACCGTGAAATATACGACCTGCAGAACGATTTAGGAGGTGTTACCGTTGGCGCGTAACAAATTTGACATAGACGAAACGCTCGAATCGCCATTTAGTTTTTCGCATCTGAAAAAAGCGGGGAAATACATAAAAAAACACACCCGCAAGATGGTCATCTGTTTTGTGCTGAGTGTGTTCAGTATAGTCTGCTCACTCAGCGTTCCGCAGATAATAATGCGAGCAATGGGCGTTACCTTCCCCAACAAGGATCATCGGGAACTGGTCATACTCGCTATTGCGGCGACATTGCTGATTGCCGTCAGCATAGTTTTGGCACGGTTCCGCTCGGTTATAATGATGGAAACGGGGCAGGAGATCATCCGTGACATTCGTGCCGATCTCTTTGCCCATCTGCAAAAGCTGCCCTTTCAATACTACGACAGCAGACCCAACGGCAAGATCTTGGTGCGGGTCATACACTATGTCAACAATGTCGCCGATTTTCTGTCGAGCGGCGTTATAAACTTTATAGTAGACCTTCTCAGCCTTATTTTCATACTGGTCTTTATGCTGATAACTTCGCCCTCTTTGACCTTGATAGCAATGTCCGGAACGCCTGTCTTCCTGCTGGTGATTATACTGATAAAACCCCGTCAACGCAGAGCGTGGCAGGCGGTCTCCAACAAAAACTCTAACCTCACCGCATATTTATCCGAAAGTCTCGATGGGGTTAAGATAACCCAGATATTTACTCGTGAAAACGAAAACGCCGAGATATACAATACCCTCAACACCGCAACATCAAAAGCATGGAAACACGCGCAGTTTTTATCCTGCTCCATCCAGCCGACATCCGAGGTTGTGCTGACAATAACCACGGTGGTGCTATACATGACCGGAACTCTGCTCTTCGCTCCTACAACTTCGCTTGCCGTCGTCGTGGCAATGGGTGCCTATACCCAGCGGTTTTGGCAGCCTATCATCAGCATATCAAACCTGTATAACAGCTTTATCACGGCCATATCCTATCTTGAGCGTATATTTGAAACGATGGAGGAGCCTGTCCATATAGACGACTGTGACAACGCCTATACCCTGCCCGAGATTACCGGACAGCTCGAATTTAAGAATGTAACATTTTCATACGATCCTCATGCCGTTATACTCGAGGATGTTTCCTTTACGATAAATCCGGGTGAGTCGATCGCATTAGTCGGGGCTACCGGAGCGGGCAAAACCACCATTGTCAATCTCATATCCCGCTTTTATGACCTGAGCGGGGGTCAGCTCTTGATAGACGGACACGATATATCCAAGGTCACGCTCCATTCTCTGCGGTCTCAGATGGGCATAATGCTACAGGACAGCTTTATATTCTCGGGAACGATCATCGACAACATCAGATACGGAAAGCTCGATGCCACCCCCCAAGAGGTTGAGGCCGCCTGTAAGACGGTCTGTGCTCACGAGTTTATCAGCAACCTACCCGATGGGTACAACACCGAACTGCCTGAACGGGGCGGTGGGCTTAGCTCGGGTGAAAAGCAGCTGATCTCCTTTGCCCGCACCCTTATATCAGACCCCAAGATACTAATATTAGACGAGGCAACCTCTTCTATAGATACAAAGCTCGAACGCTATCTCCAAGAGGGGTTAAAGCAGCTGCTTGTGGGACGCACCTCATTTATAATAGCACATAGGCTGTCTACCATAAAGAACTGCGACAAAATCATGTATGTCGCCAACAAAGGCATAACCGAATGCGGCACCCACGATGAACTTATGGAACTAAAAGGCGATTATTACGCACTCTGCACATCGCAGGATGAGGGCAATTAGGAAAAACACCCGCCGCTGCGGCGGCACCCTCTTTACGAAAGAGGGCAGGGGCTTGAACAATTAACAATGTACGATTAACGATGAACAATTATAATTTCAAGCCCCGTAGGGTATGCACCCCCGTGCATACCGTGGATATAAAAACGCCCTTGCAATAACCACGGATGACCGGGGGCGGTCATCCCTACAGACCACCCCGTCAAACACTATCGCAACTTTGTTGCGAGTGTTTGCCACCCCTCCCCGATGACAATTAACAGTTGACAATGTACAATTGACAATTATTGTAGATACAAATAAAAAGGAGGATTTGAAATGTCGCATAAACTTATTGATGAATTTTACTGGAGAGAAATCGAAAAACAAAAGGACAAAAAACGGACGGCTGACGAAAAATATAACGAAGTCGTTAGTTGGTCACACAAGGCAAGATGTAAAAATCCGAGTGTGTTTGACTCATTGACCGAATGGATACTTGACGATTCGGAGTGGACGGACGAAAAACTCGCGGAAAATGAACAAATTTTAGTGCAAGGCGTACTTGCACGTTTCAAATTGCAAAACGCCAATCTTCGTGCTTACTTAAAAGAACTTGAGCCGTCCGGCGTTGTTAATGAAGCTGTATTTAAAGCGTTAAACATATTTGATGATGAATTGTCGGGTGATTTATCAACAGGCAGTCGGTCGAATGAGCAGTTATGCGAAACAGTCGCAAAAGTGTTTGCTGATTTTTCTATTATGAAAGAACGAAGTGTGCGTGAGCAAATCGCGGGAAATAAAACGGGGCCATATGGCACGGACGGTGTTGTATCATTTGGATATATTCAATACTTAAAAGGCAGCGATGCACAAGTACAATGGTGCTTGTTTATGCCGGATTCCGTTAAACGTCAACAGGACGGATTTAAAGTAGAATATTTTGAATATAAAACAATGCCCGCCATGCGTTTTATTGGGAAAGAATGTGGAGACCACGAAAGCATGGAGTGGCGTAAAGAACTTTTCGCTACCTTAGAAGCTATGAGCGACTATAAGTCTAGTTTTGATTATGATGTTCTGTTTCAACACCATTACGGCAAAGCCGTAGATGCCGAAAGGTGGCATGGGTTTTGGGGACGTTTTATGAAAGCTGATACGCCTGTTCCGGAAGGATTTGTTCATTGGGATTTTGTCACGGACGACAGCGATACGCCTTATTTGACATTTCGCTCACAGTTTGCTTTTGCGACTTTTTCCGGCGACTTGAAAGCAATGCACAATGATGAAGGTACAGACGGCGGCAGAATGTACGATGTAACAAGAAACACAATTCTCGGTCAAGGAGTAAATATTCCATACCCGGAAATATATTGGACTGCGGAAGTGTTTCTCAACGGTTGCGATAATTGGAGCACTGCTTTTATGTTTAGTGTGGCGTTTTAACTGATGCTGCTTTATGGGCGCAGTGGACGGCAATACAACTTGATGAAACCTACATCAAGGGCAATCCCACCAACTCAGGCACAATCACCATCCTAGACATTCTCGCAACCCGCAACCACATCCTCGGCACAAACCGCCTAACCGATCCGGGCGCACTTTGGGCGGCCGATGCTAATGACGATGGGGTGATAAATATATTCGATATGCGGGTGATGAGGGATGTGATCGTGGGTCGCTAAAATTTTCCTATTGCATAATTGTTATATTTATGGTATTATTATCTAAGCATATCGGAATAAAAACATAGGAGAGCAACCGTTATGATTGCTATTGCCAGTGACTTAGGCGGCAGGGAATTAAGGTTAAAGTTAATCAGCTTTCTTGATAAAACAAAGGCCGAGTATAAAGATTTCGGCAATTTTGAAGACGAGCGATACGACTATACCTACTACGCAAAATTGGTAGCCAAGGCCGTTGCCGCAGGCGAATGCGACAAGGGTATCTTGATATGCCGCACAGGGGTAGGTATGTCTATAACCGCCAACAAAACAAAAGGCATACGATGCGCGCTGTGTAACGAATCCTATACCGCACTGCGTTCCCGCCAGCACAACGATGCCAACATACTCGCTATCGGCTCCGACATTGTCGGAGAGGAGCTTGCGGTAATGATAACAAAAACATGGCTAACCACAGAGTTTGAAGGAGAACGCCACATAAAGAGAATCGAAGGCATAGAGGAGTAAGCAAGACACAAAAAAGTAAATATAAATATGCGCCCCCGTAGTATAATGGATAGTACAAGCCCCTCCTAAGGGTTAGATGTGCGTTCGATCCGCGCCGGGGGTGCCAGCATATCTAAAAACACAAAACAAATATAAGGAGTGAATTTTCATGGCATTTGAAATTATCAAAACCTACAAAGAACACTTCCCGGCGTTGCGGCTTATTGGCAAACGCTACACCGATGCCGACCGTGTAAACGGATCTTTCGGTGCGAAGTGGGGCGAGTGGCATCAAAACGGTTGGTTTGGCTTGCTTGAAAAGGCGGCAAAACCGATGGATGGCGAATACGGCTATCTTGGTCTTATGACATTCCGTGCAGACCATCCGCAACTCCCGCAGGAAGAAAACGGATTTACCTATTGGATTGGAATTTTCTTTCCGCCGGAAACACCTGTGCCTGACGGATTTGACTACTTGGATTTACCCGAAAGCGATGTCGGCATAAACTGGATTTACGGCAGCGACAAAAACGGTGAGATATTTGGCAGTGAGCCGCATACTGCTTGTTATGAAAAGTTGCAAGAAAACGGCTGGAGCGAACTAAATGAAAATGCAGGCGGCGAAAAGCTGACAGTATTCTTTGAAAACTACACCTGCCCTCGCTACACAACGCCCGATGAAAAAGGCAATGTGATATTGGATTATGGGTTCTATTTGAAATGATTCTTGAAACCGAGCGTGGAATTGCGGAAAAAGCAGAAAAGATTATAGAAAGGGAGAAATATAAAATGGAAATTACTGAAAAAGAAGAAATATATTTGTGCGGTTTTCTTGTTGAAGCCACCGGAGACTTTTGGGCAAAATATGAACATGAAACAAGCCTTCACGAACAGCCGGAACTTGTGGACTGGTCGGGTTATGAGGTGCGGTTTTTCCCGTCAAGCGGAGAACGCATATTCACAGCCTGCCGTCAAAAAGAAAAGGTTGCTTCCCCTCATTATGAATTGTTATCAATCCCGGCCTCAGCATGGGCGGTTTTTGATATAGATTTTAAAATAGAACAGGATTCGCAATATGCCGCAATACATGAATGGCTTGATAACAATAAAAACGAATACAAGCGGGTGAAATGGAACGCGGACAGACGTGTTGATGAATCTGAATTTGTTGTATGTCATTTTGACCATGACGGAATATTCGGAAAAGATAAAATTATGAAAATGTGGATACCGATTGAAAGATTATAAAGGAGGATTTTATGACGGCACATGAACTGATGGTAAAAACAAATCACTATCTAATAAAAGACGGCGAGTTGACGGCGATGCAAAAAGATAAAATCGTCCGTCAGCTTCTCGTTGCCCGAAGCGATCAAAAGACAAAGCAAAGTTTTTATAAAGGCGTGGGAGCAGGCACGGGAACATATCCGGTCTACTTCATCCCTCCGTTCAACGATAATAAAAAGCTGCAAACAGTAATCCCCATGTCGCCGAAAACGCATATTTTATCATCAAATGCGTATGAGCTTGATATTCTCAGACTTCTTTCTTTATTTGCGCCGGATCATCCGACTGTACGAGAGATGGTTGCGGGGACATTGGAAAGGCTTGAAAATTCTTGCCCCGGCGGTGATTGCTGTCAGGGAGAGTGTTTTCACTCATCATTGCCGGTCTTGCGATTTTTTACTGTTGCTGCACCCGATGAAAAAGAATGGATGTGTAAGCTTGCCGCTAAAATAAACAACGGTATTGATAATAAATATAAAGACAACGCCACCCGTTATTATTGGCTATGCTTGTCCGAATTGCCGTTTGATGTTGCCGAGCCGGGATTGATAAAATATAAAGATAAAATTTTATCCCTGATAAATAAATCAGCGCCGATGAATACAGAACACGCTAAAACATATCAACCTGTTATGTATTATATTTATAGAAACTGTCTTTCGCGTTTTCCCGAATACGCATATATTAAAGAGCGTCAACCTTATGTAAGCGAAAAGGACGAACGGCTACATTTTGATAGTATTCTTTGAAAACTACACCTGCCCACGCTACACAACGCCCGATGAAAAAGGCAATGTGATTTTGGATTATGGGTTTTATTTGAAATAAGGAGTGACTTTTCATGCAGATAGAAATCAAACGACTAACCCCCGAACTTGCGGAGGATTATGTCAAATTTTTCGACACAACCCCGCATTGGGACGATATTGACGGGCAAAAATGCTACTGCGTATGCTGGGCGTCCGCTGACCATAATGAGGAAATCTCAGAGGACGGTTGTATGGAGGCGGGACGGCGTGAAATCGCCAAACGATACGTTAAAGACGGGTTTTTGCAAGGCTATTTGGCGTATTCAGACGGCAAAATCGTGGGCTGGTGCAACGCCAATACGAAAGCGGATTGCCGGCACTCCTATAGCTGGGAGCATTTTATGCAATCGGTCAACGCCGTCATTGACCCGCCGAACAGCAAGATAAAGTCGGTGTTTTGCTTTGTGATTGCACCGAATATGCAGAAAAAAGGCATCGCAACCATGCTGCTGGAACGTGTTTGTGCCGATGCGGCAAAAGACGGATTCGACTATGTTGAAGCCTACCCGAAAAAGGAATTTATCAGCATATCCCGTGATTTTATGGGACCCGCCGCAATGTATAAAAAATGCGGATTTGTTGAAGTGGCAGACTGCGATGATATGGTGGTCATGCGGAAAAAACCGCTGTTTCCTTGAAATTCGCCTTACAGATGGTATACTGATAAAAGACCATGATGCCGTGCGTTACCAAATTGATTTTGCGAACAAGACGGCGCTGTTGAGCGAAAATTGGGGAGAGTTCAAATAAAGGAGTTTAAAATGATGCCTAAAATTGAAAAAATGCTTGAAACCATACACAACATAATCCTTGAATCGTTTGTTACTCATGGCAAAATTTCGATTAGCACGGAAAACGGCGAGATTCACATAACGGGAAGATCTGACCGTGGTTCATATATTGAGCTGCCAAATAAATTTAAGTTACCTTTTCGTATTGACATGACTGCGAAAATGGATTCGGCTGCCTTGATGCTGTACATAGGCGATGGGTATATCAATCTGAACACAGGCGGGATGGATAACCGCAGGATGATGTCTATAATCGGCGGCGAGACAAAACCGAATCTGCATAAATTTGACCATCGTGTTCCGCTCAATGAATATTTCGATGTCACTGTTATCTACGGTCTGAAAGCGATGCAGTTGAATATCAACGGCGAGGAACGGTATTTTAATAAAAAAGACAGTTATATGAAATCGCCGTCAATAAACGAAAATTTCCCCGATGGATTCGGTCTGAAAATCGCCTGCCTTAAACGGACGGAGATAACGATTAAATCGTTGACAATATCGGAATACACCGGCGAACCTGAGTTTCCTGAATTACCGAAAAAAGATTTTTTATATGCTCCAACACTAACAAAAACGGATAAACCCACGGTCGAGGACTGTATAAAAGATTTATCACCGGAGCTGAAAACCTGCCTTCTTGACATGGACAAGCACCTGAGAGCATTAAAACTACAGCGTAAAATCGAAGGCGGCTATCCTGAAAGTAAAATTACATATTTTATTCCTAAGGTCTGCACATATCAAATTAAAATATCACACCATCTGATGACCCATAGGACAACTGCGATGTTGGGGTTTTATATGAATAATGCTGAAGAACGCAGTGATGAGTTCAATGTTAAATTTCTAAACAGACTGGAAGAAATCAGCCCCGAGCTTGCCGAAAACATATTCAATAGAATGAACGAGTTTCACTGCCGTTCCTGCCAAGGTGAATACTTATGCCGGGGCAATCATAGCTGTAACCATTATAATCTAACCGAATACAAAGGCTGCAAAAAGAATAACTGTCAACACATCGTGCAGTTTAAGATGATTCCGCCTGATTTCGATGATGTCAAAAAGGTTATAGACGTAATTATAGATTTATCAAAGGAGTGGAAAGAATGAACGATGACTATTCAAATGATTATGATAAAGAAGAAACCGAACCGCAAACCGTTCCCGAAAGAGCGGGCTTATACCAGCGATTGTGGAGAGTTTAACAGTTGCAGACCGCAAGCGGGACTAAAGTGGAAAATCGAACACAAAAGCATACTGGCTGATGATGTAACATGGGCGATACTTCCTTATGCAGACGGACAATATGGAAATTGAGGGATTGGCGATTCCAAAATAAAAATGCGAGAGGTGCAGACATGAACCTATCAAAATCCATTGATTTCTTGCTCGAAAACTCGCTGGTTGGGATTCGAGTTTCTTGGAGCGTGTTTTTTTCACCTCGATTTAATCTGCACAACAACGCTTGTATTTCTTGCCGCTCCCACACGGACAAGGTGCGTTTCCTTTAATTTATCATTTACAATTCATCATTTATCATTCTTCATTGCCCGTAAGGGCATTTTTTGGCGGAGGGGAGAGGATTTGAACCCCCGGTGCATTTCTGCACAATTGATTTCGAGTCAATCACCTTAAACCACTCGGACACCCCTCCGCATATGCTATTCCTTATTAATGGATTTTACACATTCAAAAAATTCGTTTTCGACCTTCTTCAGGGATTTTATCAACGCAGGATCGAAATGACTGCCTGAGGATTCTTCCAGAATCTCCATCGCTTCGGAATGGGGAAGAGGCATTTTATAGCAGCGTTCGCTCACGAGAGCATCGTATACATCGACCACCGCAACCACGCGCGCAGACAGAGGTATTTCCGTACCCGAAAGTCCGCACGGGTATCCGTTTCCATCCCAGCGTTCATGGTGATAACGGCAAATATCATAGGCGTGTTTGAGATACTCATCATCCTTAGAAAGAGCCATAGACTGTATAACCTCACCGCCGATAGCCGAGTGAGTTTTCATTATATCAAACTCGTCCGCAGTCAGTCTGCCGGGTTTCAGCAGTATATTATCGGGTATGCCTATCTTTCCTATATCATGGAGCGGGACGGCGTTTATAAGAGTACGCAGGTCGGCGCTGAGAAGTTCTTCGAGATACATATTATCATAGATCAGCTGCTGTATGAGTATTCTCGATAATTCTTTGGTCCGCTTAACGTGTTCACCCGATTCAAGGCTGCGATGCTCGATAAGATTGGCCATTACATCGAGAAAAACCTCTTTTGTTTCGATGAGTTCGTTAGCCTTTTGGTCAACCAGTTTTTCAAGCTCATTGCGGTACTGATAGAGTTCTATCTGATGAGACGCTCGCAGTTTTACGATCTCTGCATCGAATGGTTTTGCGACATAATCATCAGCGCCCGTGCTAAGCCCTTCCTTTTCCTGATCGGCCGAGGTTATGAGAATCACGGGTATATTTGAGAGAGACGGCTCAGATTTCATATACTCTATGACCTCAAGGCCGTTCATCTGCGGCATGACAATATCGAGCAGCAGGAGATCGGGCTTTACATCAGAATTCATCAGCTTGGTGATGGCCTCTTTGCCGTCCTCCGCCTCTTCAATATCATAGGTATCGCTGAGTATTTGGCTGAGAACAAGCCTGTTGATCTCCATATCATCTACGATTAAAACCTTGTTTTTTATATTTAACACAAAAGTCTCCGTTCCGCCGATTAAGGCTGTTTTATGTACATATCAAACTTTTTGAGCAGTGATTCTCTGTCGATGGGTTTTCCGACATGATCGTTCATTCCCGACTCTATACATTTATCGACATCTTCTTTAAAAACATTAGCGGTCATGGCGATAATGGGAATGGTTTCGGCGCCCGCAATGCCGGAGGAGCGAATCATGCGTGTAGCCTGATACCCGTCAAGCACAGGCATCTGTATATCCATCAGAATAGCCTTGTATTCTCCGTGAGATTCTTTAAACATCTCGACTGCCTCAAGTCCGTTTTGGGCAGAATCGATAACAAATCCGCTGTCCTCAAGAACAGTATACACTATTTCTCGATTAATTTCAATATCTTCTGCAATTAAAATTTTATATCCGTCATAAGAGTTGTTTTTCGGCGGCTGATCGGTTTCGGTATCGGTCATTTCACAGCTTTGTTCGGATGCTATTTCAAACTTCACCGTGAAGATAAAGGAAGACCCCTTGCCCTCTTGGGATTCTATCCATATCGTTCCGCCCATCATTTCTACAATCCGCTTGGATATAGACAGTCCCAGCCCCGTTCCGCCATAGTTGCGGAAAACATCATCGTCCGCTTGTTTGAATGGGTCAAAGAGATTCTTCTGCTGCTCATCTGAGATTCCGATACCCGTATCGGTAACCGATATTTGCAGCACAATGTTATCATCGTCTGACGAAACAATCTTTACATCGAGGGTGATACTGCCGTTATCAGGGGTGAACTTTATAGCGTTTGACAAAAGATTAGTGAGAACCTGAGACAGTCTTATATCGTCTCCTATTAATATATTCGGAATCTGACTATCAATGTTCAAACATAGCTCTATATTCTTCTTTTCGGCGGTAAAACTGACAATATTCAGGTTTTTTTCGATTGTCTTTGCAAAATCAAAATTCTTTGACGAAAACTCGAAATGATCAGCCTCGATCTTAGACATATCGAGAATGTCATTTATTATATCGAGCAGATGACGGGATGCGTCTCCGGTTTTTTCTAAGCAATAGTCCTTTCGCTTTATATCATCCGATTCGAGAGCTATTCTGGTCATGCCTATAACGGCGTTCATGGGTGTTCTGATTTCGTGGCTCATCCTGGATAAGAAATTGCTCTTGGCTCGGTTAGCCTGTTCGGCCGCTTCCTTTGCTTCAAAGAGTTCTCTCTCGATTTGCTTTTGATCGGTAATGTCGATAGCGATAGAACCGCAGCTTTCACCGTTGTCCCCCACAAGAAAGGAGGAGAAGGCCATATCACGCTTAGCCCCGTCTTTTCTTATTATAGCACATTCGTATGAATATTTCCCGAATTTGTATACCTTGGGCAAAACCTCATTTTGGATGTAGTTATAGGTCTCATCGTCAAAGGTCATTTTCATGTTGCCGTTCATTAGTTCCGCTACCGTGTATCCCGTTATAAGCTCCGAGCCTTTGTTGACAAACTGGAACTCACCCGAGCGGTTGGTGTAGCTGATATACTGCGGAGAGGTGCTGACGATAGAGGACATGAGCAAAAGCCGATTTTTCAGCCGTTCTCTCTGGATAACGCTGGCGATAATGTTGCTCAAAACACTGCCTATATCAGCATCGCTTTCGTTCCAGTTATAGGCGTCGTTGCACATATCAAACTGGAGTATTCCATACAGCTCATCCGATATGATTATAGGAAGCATCAGAAAACTCTTGATTCCCTTTTCTTTAAATACATCAAACGACCGATCTATATTTATATCGTGAACGGCAAGCGGGAAGAATCCGTACTCGCTGATCTTGTCATAGATCGAACTTCCTTTCTCGAATGGGAATCTGTCATCCTTTTTGAGCAGATCGTTTTTATTATGCTCGTTGTACCATACATCCCTAACCTCAAGGAGGTTTTCTTCCTGAATATACCGCAGTATCGATGCTCTCGACAAATCCATAAGCACACCGATGTTTTTGAGCAGCTTTTCTATAAACGATCTTGCATCTCCCTGAGCGATAAAATCTCTGGTTAAAATATTGATCAGTTCCTGCTGCTGGAGTCTTCTGCTGAGATTGATCTCGTTTTCCTTGTTAGCGGTTATGTCAACCGAATACTGCATATGAACTATATCACCGTTGATCCATTCTATCAAATCATCGGTGTTTCTGTAAAATCGCTTGGTAATGCTGTTTTGCTGTTCCCAGACATACGGCTCGTTATCATAGTGCTTGAGGATATGCTTGGGGCAGAAGTCGCATCTGCCGTTCTTGTCTTTCTGAAAGACCTGCCAGCATTTTTTGCCGATAACATCCTCTTCTATGCCGAAATGTTCGAGCTTCTTTTTGTTTACGAACAGAATATTATCGTTTTCATAATCGGTTACGCACATATAGGCATCCATGCCGTTTAGAATATTGCTCAGCACTGCTCTGTTGAGCGGCGGATGTTTTGTCTTGTTATTTTCATTCATAACACAGGGCCTCCTATTGTGCTTATAATTCGGCGCTAAAAATATAATAACATATTTAGAATAAAATGTCTACAGTTTGTATTATTTTTTCAAACAAATTATTGCGGGGGGATTGCCCTCTCCGTCACGCCAAGGCGTGACACCTCTCCCAAAGGGAGAGGCAAGGAGACGCACGGGGTTTGCGGTAACCACGGAGAAAACACCCGCCGCTGCGGCGGCACCCTCTTTGCCAAAGAGGGCAAGGGGCTTGAACAATGAACAATGTACAGTTACGGGGGGTAACCACGAAATGTTTTGGGGACGGTACGCACAGGGGTGCGTACCCTACAGGGCTTGAAATTATAGTAGGGTATGCACGGGAGTGCGTACCCCACTGTCAAGAAAATTTGTTCGGGCATATGATAGTATGATTCTACATGGATCAAAATATCATAGACAGGAGGAAGCATGGGATAACTCATGCAGATGTTAAATGGAACAATATTTACCCGAAACACTTATGTATACCCGGCGAGATATGCCGCTTGCGGCGGCCTATGTGCCGTTTCAGAACTGGAAGACCACATATGAGCCGCAGATAGGTCTTGAGCGGGGAACCATATTCCCTGAGCTGGATCTGCCGTTTGCAGGACGAGGAGGTATCAAGCGCTATGAATGACAGACATATGCAGGAAAAAATCATCAGAGCCGCCAAGTTTGCCATGAATGATGCGGCGCTCTTTCTCGACACCCATCCGTATGACATAAAGGCGCTGGAATACTTCAAGAAATACCAAAAAATCACCGCTGATGCGACAGCCGAATATACCGCAAAATTCGGGCCTATAACAATGGACGCACTTCCGCAATCGGCAAAAAGCTGGACATGGATAGACGGTCCGTGGCCATGGGAAAAGGAGGCCAATTAATTATGTGGGCATATGAAAAAAAGCTGCAATACCCCGTGAAAATATCCAACCCCAATCCGGCTATGGCAAAGGTGATAATAACGCAGCTGGGCGGGCCGGACGGCGAGCTGGGAGCCTCACTGCGATACCTCAGCCAGAGATACTCAATGCCGTATGATGCCGTCAAGGGCATCCTGACCGATGTGGCTACCGAGGAGCTGGGACACATGGAGATGATCAGCGCGATTGTCTATCAGCTTACCAGAGGGATAAGCATCGATGAGATAAAAAAATCGGGATTCGACTCCTATTTTGTGGATCACACAACGGGAATATATACCATAGCAGCATCGGGAGTGCCTTTCGATGCTAACGCATTTGCGTCAAAGGGCGATCCCATAACAGACCTTACCGAGGATTTGGCGGCCGAGCAAAAAGCACGCACTACCTATGATAACATACTCCGATTGGCGGACGATCCCGATGTCCTTGACCCGATAAAGTTCTTGCGGGAGCGGGAAATCGTGCATTTTCAGCGATTCGGCGAAGCTCTCAGGCTTGTGCAGGATCAACTTGACAGCAAGAATTTCTATGCGTTTAATCCGGCATTTGATAAATAGGGTTTCGTAGGGGCGGCAATCTGCCGCCCATGGTTATCACGGACGATCGAGGCGATCGTCCCTACAGACCCCCCCGCCGATTTTGGCGGGGGTGTGTGTGGTTGGGTTCTATATCTATCACTCAAATCGGCGTGCATAGCAAGGCCTACGGAGTGAGAAATATCGGGCGAATAGGGTGCGTGGGTTGGGGGATGCGTGGGGCGTTTGGCGAGAATAGAAAAATTTTGAAGAATTTGAAAATAAGGGGTTGTATGCTGTCGGATTTTGTGGTACGATTATGTTGAAGTCGGATATATGGGACTTTGGGAACGGATGAACAATCCAGATTTTAACCGTATGGGATACCAGTCGGTTAGACGGAACTTTGGGAGAAGATGAGCAATCCCGATTTTAACCTCACGGGATTCGGTGAGGTTAAGGCAGGAGGGACGGTGCGGCATTGAAAAAAGAAAATATAAATGTTCAGGGAACGGCGATTTCAATACTGACCCATAAGGCAGATGATTATATATCGCTGACCGATATGGCGAAATATAAAAATACAGATGCTACAGGTATTGTCATATCCCATTGGATGAGGACAGGGTATACGCTAAACTTCATGGGAGCATGGGAAACATTGCATAACCCGAATTTTAATGTTACCGAATTCGGTAACATTAAAATGGAGAGTGTAGACAACAGCTTTATATTATCCACAAAACAATGGACGGAACGGACTAATGCTGTAGGGATTGTTGCAAAACCGGGGCGATATGGAGGAACATATGCACATCGAGATATTGCTTTTGAGTTTGCAACATGGTTGTCTCCGGAGTTCAAGTTATACCTAATAACGGAGTTTCAACGTCTAAAATCAGACGAAAGCAACCGTGTTTCCCTCGAATGGAATCTCCAACGCACCCTATCCAAAATCAATTACCGCATACATACCGATGCTATCAAAGAAGAGATTATCCCCAAGATGGTGACCAAAGCACAAACAGCGTTTGTTTACGCCACCGAAGCCGATTTGCTGAATGTCGCTTTATTCGGAATGACTGCGGCACAGTGGAGGACAAGCAACCCCGACAAAACAGGCAATATGCGGGACTATGCCACGCTGGAACAGCTTGTCGTGCTGTCAAATATGGAAAGCATTAATGCCCTGCTTATCCGACAAGGATTGCCGCAGAGTGAGCGGCTTGTACAGCTTAACAACACAGCGATTACGCAGATGAGGTCGTTGGTTGGTGGGGTCAATAAAAAACGCCCTGAACTTACATAGATTTTACAAAACTTTACCTTATTCTTATTGACAAATAGGACAAACTGTGGTATCCTATTTTTAGGAAGGGAGGAAAATAATGTGAGTAAGCACAAAAAGAACCGTGTATGGTCGTGGTACATGAACCCTAAGTTGCGAAAATGTCGAGAGATAGAGAAATTCGATGAGATTTTTAATATTTTCGGATTCCCGAAAAAAGTGCGGAATCGTATGGCTTGGCTCTCGAATGCAACCGGTTGTGACATTATTGCGTGTGACGATACCTATTCAGCAACAAAGAACGAGGAGTTAGTGCTCTATGAAGCCTTGAAACACCATATCATACTTTGCGGATCTTAGGGAGGAAAAAGTTTTGACAGATAAATCAAAAGCAGAACACTCAAGGTCATGTTCTCGTAACGAAAATGAGGATATGACCTTGAGTACGATTGCTATTAAAATAATTGAGATGATAGAGAATTATATAGAAAATCATCATGGTAAAAAAGGATACAAGATTCACTTAATTCCCAGCAATGTTCTTACAAAAAACGATGGTGTTGCCAATGTTTTCTATACGGAAAACAGGGCATATATTATGTATGCACAGGAATTAAGCGAGGAAGAATCTATTTTCCCTATTGCCCATGAATTAGGGCATTTTGTGTTGCACTTTATGGATTCATCTGAGAATCAAATTGCGAAGATAAAAAAACAAAAGGAACAGCTTATTCACGAATTAGAGGCTTCATATTTTGCTAGGAGTATTATTCAGAAATGTTACGGATCGAAAAAACTCAAGTCTTTTCTTAAAACATCACCCTTTTCCGTGTTTGATTGGGAAAAATCTTGTAAATTGTTTCGTCACTTATACAAACGTGATGAAAGAATTGAGAATAAAAGATATATAGACACTAAGGTGGAATTGATTTGCCGACAGCCCAATCGCAGACTAACGCCACTTCACCCACCGATGCTCAGGCACATAAAATCCGCCAGTCTTAACCGACATTTTCAACCTCAGTTTCCGCCAAAGTCTGCGGCGTACACCGCTTTCAGTGACCTCTTTAGTGACTTCTTTGAAGAACTCCACCCGGTACCGTTTTGCTAAACTCAGAAAATCCTAAAGGAAATTTCGTAAAATCTTATACACCCCCTCGCTACTTATAGTAAGGGGGCTTCTTTATTTCACGCCCTTAACAACCCGTATATCATATTGCACAAAAAATAAAACCAAGAAAGATTATTTGCCAAAATATAACTCTTGCAATTGATCTTCTGAATTAGTATTATATTCTTGTTGTCTAAATCAGGCTCTATCAAATACGCACAAATTCGACAGATTATGGGGAGCATATTTAGTCATATTAATGAAAATAAAAAATAATAGGAAAATCTATTGCCAAAATATGCCACATATGTTATTATATGGCAGTAGGGTTTATTTGGATATGTGTCCTTGCCCTAAAATGAAAAATATAGAAGCAAGAGGAGAATGAAGAAAATGCCGGAAAAATTAAAAATAGTAATTGCTCTCGATCAAGGGGATTCGCATTTTATGACACAGATAATGTCGTCAAAAGGATTTGAGGCCATTACCCTGCCCAAGGACGGATCCCAGGTCATAAAGGCGATCAAAACCCACAAGCCCGATGTTGTGCTGATGGAGCTGTATATGTCGAACGCCGATGGGATAGGGGTAATGGAATATGCCGAAAACGATCACAATCCCATATATGTAATCGCCAGCCCCGATGATAAGCACTCAAGTGTGTCGAGAGCGTTGAAGGCGGGGGCGAGCCATTATGCGATAAAACCCTTCGACTGCGAGATGCTTGCCAGCAGGATAGTCGGACTGACATCAGAGATAGGATTGCCGGCCAACGATGACAGCCTGAACATATCAAAGGCGGACCTTGAGATGATGGTTACTTCGGTCATGCACCAGATAGGGGTTCCCGCTCATATTAAGGGGTATCAGTATCTGCGGACATCGATAATTCTCTGCATAGAAGAAAAGGAAATGATAAACCTTGTCACAAAGGCATTATACCCGCAGGTTGCAAGGATATATGAAACGACATCCTCCCGTGTCGAGAGAGCGATACGCCATGCGATAGAGGTTGCGTGGGATAGAGGCGATGTTGACACCCTCAATTCCTACTTTGGATTCACGGTTGACAATCAGCGCGGAAAACCCACCAATTCAGAATTTATAGCAATGATCTCCGACAAAATGCGGCTCAAAATCAACAAAGGCAAGCAGTTCAAGCAATTTGCGTAGGGCTCCCGATTCCAATTCAACCACGAAAAGGAAAAACACCCGCCGCAATAGCCACGGATGACCGAGGGCGGTCATCCCTACACGCCCCCCCCCCCCCCCCCCTCACCGCTCCCCCCCCCCCCCCCAAGGGGGGGGAAAAAAAGGAAGAAGAAAAACAGCACACCCCGCACACTACCCACAGCCCC
>WRME01000001.1 GCA_009777275.1 Oscillospiraceae bacterium | reverse complement strand
CCGCGGACTGAGGGGGTGTTTCGAGCCAGCCCCCCCCGTCAAACACTACCGCAATTTTGTTGCGAGTGTTCCCCCCCCCCCCCCAGAGGGGAATTGGAAATTATAGTATGCAACCCCCCATCCCCCTCGGGGGAGGGGTGCCGCCGCAGCGGCGGGGTGGTTATTCCCACGCCTGCGGTACGAATAGCCGATTGTGCAGTTTGACAAGATATATGTCGCTCATTCCGGCGATGTAGTCGCAGACCGCTCTGTCGATGTCCTCTTTTTCGGCTATCTCCGCATAAAATGGCGGCAGACCTTGCGGCTTGGCGAGATAATATTCATACACACTTCTCATCAATCCCTCTACCTTGTTTTCCTCTGTCTTGGCGGCGGAATCTATATAGACCTTCTTATACATAAAATCAAGCAGCTGGTCATGCGCCTTTTTGATTTCGGGGTGCATCTGTATCTTCTCACCGCTGCCCTGTATTATCGAGTTTACGGCGGTGTGTATACGTTGGCTTTTGGTCTTGCCGAGAAAGTAGTCGCAATTATACGGAATGTCTTTGCTTGTGATTATTCCGCCTCGTATGGCGTCCTCTATATCATGGTTGACAAATGCGATCTTGTCCGAGACCTCCACCAACTGCCCCTCAAGGGTGGCGGCATTTCCGTCCACATGGTTCTCGATGCCGTTTTTGACCTCATAGGTGAGATTCAGCCCTTTACCCTCTTTTTCGAGAAACTCTACAACACGCACACTCTGCAGATTGTGCCTGAATCCATGCCTGCATATTTTGTCCAGCGCCCTTTCGCCCGCGTGACCGAAAGGGGTGTGTCCTAAATCGTGTCCCAACGCAATGGCTTCGGCAAGGTCTTCGTTGAGCCGCAATCCACGAGCGATAGTCCGTGCGATCTGAGCAACCTCAAGCGTATGGGTCAGACGTGTGCGGTAGTGATCCTTCTCGGGTGATATAAAGACCTGGGTTTTATGCTTGAGCCTGCGAAATGCGTTGGAGTGTATAATCCTGTCCCGATCCCGCTGAAAAGCGGCACGCATGGGACATTCGCTCTCAAGCCTTGTGCGTCCCTTTGTTTTAATCGACAATGCAGCGTATTTACTCAGAGTTGAAACCTCTATCATCTCGGTTTTCTCTCTTATTGTCATAAACAAACCCTCCGCTCGATTGTTGTTAAACGTTATTAAACTAACTATACCATAAATCGCTCAAAATATCAAGAAGATTGTTGGGAGAGATTGATTGGGAAAATACCGTGTGCTGCAGGGCAGCGGAAGACAGGTTGTAGGAGCAGAGTTTGCTATTGAATGAAGTGTGGCTAATTGAATGAAGTATGTAGCTATAAAAAGACACCGGACGGCAATGCCGTCCGGTTTTGTGTGGGGTTATGGGAGTAAGGATTCGATCTCTTCGGGGGTAAGGTTGGTTAGCTTGGCTATGTCGGCAACAGGAATGTTCATCCTAAGTGCGTTGCGGGCAATGGTGATTTTGCCTCTCTCCATTCCCCGCTCCATACCCCGCTTCTCGGCTGCATCCTCTTTCCCCTTTGTTATCGAATAAATGTCCCGTTCCATCTTTATACGGGATTCGTATAACATCCTCGTCCGCTCGTCTGCGGACAGCTCTTTTAGCCGTATTACGGCGTTGTTGACCTGCGTGTTCGCTACTGCTGCCATGTCCAAATCCTCCTCATTTTTCGCATCGAGAAACTTCATCCAGTCCCACAATGGTGTGCCGTCTGAATCGCCGGGGATCTTGGGCAATTCCAGCGTGTTAATCTCGATTGTGTCGGTAAATTCGACCTGATTGTCGGCATCGTAAAGAGTGAATCTGTGATGGTATTTCGGACTTTTTTCTATAAACTCGTGGTTGGTTATTATGATGCTGATGACTTTCTTGATTTTCTCGTAGTTCTCGCTCGCACCGATCTGCTCTGTGACCATCTTAGCATCGTAGAAAATCACCCGTTCTCTCATCTGCGGTATGTGTTCGACCTGAATCTCGATATTGATTATCTTGCCCGATTTTGTCTGCAACTTCACGTCAATTATGCCCAGTTTACCGTCCCTGTAGTCAGGTAAAAGGTGCGGGTCAAGGATGGTTATCGTGTCGTAATCTTCGTGGGGAATCAGCAGTACGGACTTTAGAAAATCGGTTAGAATTTCTTTACTGCGTTCGTCTCCGAATAGAAGTTTGAAGATTAAATCATTGCGTGGGGATAAAAATTGTTTTGGCATGATATTGCTCCTTTCTATTTCTCTATAATATCATTCTATCACATCCCCGACATAATTGCAACACATTCCTCAAACATTCAAATTTGACATACCAAAAAATGACAGTTGTATAATTTCGATTAACGTGTTACAATTATGTATTAGCTGTTTTGCGGAGGAGCGTGATAAGATTGAAAAAAATATTTAGGCGGATAGAAAAGACCATATTGTTTCTCGTGAAACTGTTTATGTTTGCGGGGTTGTGCGGCATATTCTTTTGGATGTTTTATTACGAATATCCCTTTATGTTCGACCTGTCCAGAACCACGGCCATAACATACTCAACCTTTATAGTGTCGGGGGTTTTGTTTATACGAATCTATGGCGGGTTTGCTATAGGCGAAAAAAAAGACAACGAGATCATAAACTCGTTAGCCTTGGCAACGCTTATGTGTGATTTGACCACATTCTTCTCCCTTTCGATAATGACACAGGAGCTGACATTGCAAAACATCGGTGTTCTCATTCTGATATATCTCGCTCAGCTCATTATCATAATAACCTTTACATGGTTGGGTAATTTTATCTATTTCAAGCTCTTTGACCCCGAACCCTGCCTTGTGGTATACGGCAATCCCGATACCCTGCCTGCAAGCTGCGAAAAGCTGAAAAAATACAGAAAGCAGTGGTGTGTTTCTAAGGAAATCTTGTATGACGATGCCGATATAAAAAGAGAGATACGAGCGCATAAATGTATTTTTCTATTCGATGTTCCGGCTACCGAGAGAAACGCTATTATAGAATATTCATACAAACACAATAAAAACATACACTTCACACCCGATGTTTCGGATATAATCACAAAACACGCACAGCAGACTATGCTTGACGATATGGCGGTCTTTTCGTCGGCGTCACGGGGACTTACATTTGAGCAGCTGTTTATCAAGCGTGTCTCTGACATAGTCTTCTCGGCTCTAAGCCTTGCTATAGCCGCTCCTGTTATGATAATAGAGGCGATAATCATAAGGATATGCGACGGATCTCCGGTTATGATCAAACAGGAACGCATGACCCGCAGCGGACGGGTGTTTATGATGTATAAGTTTAGAACGATGGTGACCGATGCCGAAAAGGACGGAGCAACCCCAAGCTATGACGGGGATCCCCGTATAACAAGGGTGGGCAGGTTTCTGCGGAGGTATCGCTTAGACGAACTGCCGAATTTCTTTAATATCTTCATGGGGGACATGAGTTTTGTCGGACCCCGTCCCGAACAGCTGGAGATAGCCAAGGAATACGAAAAAGATATGCCCGAATACAAGTATCGCCTCAAGGTAAAGGCGGGTCTTACGGGCATAGCGCAGATTTCGGGGAAATACAACACCTCTCCAAGGGACAAGCTCACCCTCGATCTGCTTTATATAGAAAGATATTCGGTTTGGATAGACCTGCTCCTGCTCCTGCAAACCTTTAAGGTGCTGCTAAAGTCAGACAGCACAGAGGGTTTTAAGCAGGATGATAGCGACATATCATAGCTCTATTTTGTTTATATTCTCAAGGATAGAATCACGGCATTCTCTGTATGTCTCTATATCATAACCCCACGGATCGGGAACCCCAAGCAACAGACACTTGTCCCTGGCCTGCGGAACCATAGCTGCTATTGCTTTTATATGCCCTGTCGTCATTACGATAAGCAGATCTGACCCTGTTATATCCTCATGGGTCAGCTGTTTTGCCGAATGGGGGGGAACGTCATATCCCAGCTCCTCAAGGGCAATGCGTGAATAGCGGGTCATCTCAGAGCCGACATCAGCCTGAACACCGCGGGATTCTACAATCCACCCAAGACCCTCCGCCCTCTTAGCGAGAATAATCTCTCCCATAGGACTGCGGCATATATTACCCGTACAAACCACGATGGCTTTTTTCATCCGGCATACCGTCCTTTCCGAATTTGTAACTATAATATATCATAAAATCTTTGCGGGGTCAAGGGTTGATTGGCCAAAAAAACACCCGCCCTTGCGAGGGCACCCTCTTTACGAAAGAGGGCATGGGATTGAAATTTCAAGTCCTATTTCTTAAAGCCTAATCCCGCAGGAATTGCGGTTTTCAAGTGAATTTAATTTTACAAAGGAGGCATTACTTTTGGAAAGAACCGTTATAAACTTTAATAATCGAAATTGCTATGAATCAGACACCATCTACTACGATTGTGAAACTAATCTTGTGGCCGGCACATCAGCAAAACAATTTCCGCTCTTGCGTATGGCAAAAGCGGTAGCAAAAAGAGCATATGAGGGAAAAGTGCGTAAAACCACCGGTTTGCCTTACGAAGACCACTGTACTGAGATTTACCGACTATGTATGCACTATCAATTTTCACATGGTGATGATGTTATGTATGCGGCGGCGGTATTGCACGACTACTTAGAAGATGCCGTCAAGCGCGGCGAAGACCAGATTACCACAATTGAGTGGATGAAGAAAACTTTCGGATATTCGGTTACTACTATTGTTGTTGAACTGACTAACGAGGCAAAAAATGCAGAAGGGAAATATCCAAAGTCGTTACCGAACGGAGAAACGCAGTGGATAGACAAGTCCGAATATACCAACTACAAACTGTCCGAGATGAGTCCAAAAGCATTGTTTCTCAAATTGTTGGACATACTGTCTAACCTCGGTGATGCGGAAACACTTCCTGATTTTGTACGTCGAATACGCAGTCAAATCACTTTTATTGATAACAATATCGAAACAATATTCAAGGTCAAAATGACAACAGACCATCGTTTAGTGCTGGAAAGCATCGGTAGAATACTGAGTGATATTTATAGGGAGCATTCCAAAACACGCTACTCATTAAGATACAAAAATACCGATTGACAATGTACAGTTACAGGGACTTGAGATTATTAGCCCCTGCCCTCTTTCGTAAAGAGGGTGCCGCCGCAGCGGCGGGTGTTTTTCCCTTTTCGTGGTTTTAGTGTATTTCGTGGTTACCCCCCGTAACTGTCAATTATCCATCACCCTCTTTATCCCCACACACTTGCCGCTTGATGAGTCTATATCCAGTATTACCCCGTTTAAAAAACAGGGGTTTTCGCTTGTCTCGAATTTTGCGGGCATTCCGGTAGTGAGTTTGCTGATGATAGATTCGGGGGTGACACCCAGCACCGATAGCTGCGGCCCTGTCATTCCGGCATCGGTGATAAACCCCGTCCCCCTGGGCAGAATCTGCTCGTCACAGGTCTGCACATGGGTATGGGTTCCTATAACGGCCGACACTCTTCCGTCAAGATAGTGCGCCATTGCGCCCTTTTCGCTTGTCGCCTCTGCGTGAAAATCAACTATTGTTATCTTATTTTCGTTTTTTTGCAACAGCCTGTCCATCTTGCAAAAAGGGTTATCGACAGGCTCCATATAAACCTGACCTATGAGGTTTATTACGCATACCTTATCCCTGCCGCAATCGAGTACAAACAGACCCCTGCCCGGGCATTTTGCCGAGATGTTAGCGGGACGTATGATGCCCTGAGTTTCATCGAGATAGGGGTATATTTCCTTGCGTTTGAAGACATGGTTGCCGGTTGTGATAATATCCACCCCGCTGTCGAACAGATGCCGCGCCGACTGCGGCAGGATTCCGTTGCCTATAGCAGAGTTTTCACCGTTGGCAATAGTAACCGCTATGTCATGCTCCTTTTTAAGAGAGGGCAGTCTGTTCCGAACATATTCGCACCCGCCCGACCCCACAACATCACCTATAAATAAAATTTTCATGTTATCTCTCCATTCTGTTTGCTTTCGGTCATTCGTTGGCATAAACACGGCGTTTTTGTATCCACGGTACGCACAGGTGTGCGTACCCTACAGGAAAAAACACCCGCAATCCGTGAGAACCACGGGCGGCAGATTGCCGCCCCTACGGGAAAAACACCCGCCGCTGCGGCGGCACCCCGATGACAATTGACAATTTACAATGAACAATGGACAGTTACGGGGGCTTGAAATTATAGGAATCTAACTCTATTTTTGTCAGCGAATTTATAGTTACAATAATTGTCAATTGTCAACTATCCATTGTCAATTGCCGTCGGGGTGCCCTCGCAAGGGCGGGTGTTTTTCCGTGTCGTTGCCACATACTCTGCATATTCCATGTCGCTTTTTGTGGTTATCTTGAGATTGCTTGATTCTCCGGGGATTATCTTTACAGGCAGGCCGCATAATCTAAAGACCGAACAGGCGTCTGTGAGCTGTTCCGCTTGAGACGGGCTGAGTTTGTCTATGCACTCTAACAACAGATCGAGACGAAAGCTCTGAGGGGTTTGCGCTAAATAAATCCCATTGCGTTGGAGACATTGCCCGATAGAGTCCCCGTCTTGCGACAGGGCAAGACTGTCGGTAGATTCTATATACGCTCCGCAGGCGCCATGTTGTTTGGCGGCACTGATGCTGTCGAGTATCATCCTGCCGCTGACAAAGGGACGGGCGGCATCGTGGGTAACGATAATATCGTTCTTTGTGTTGTTGATTTCACGCAGGATATTAACCATCGTGAGATGACGGCTCTGTCCGCCTGCAACAAGTTTTATGCTGCCATCACAGTAACCGTGTTCTTTCAGGAGACGGGTGCAGTGTTCGATCCAATCGGGAGCCATGCCGATATAGATACAATCGAAAACTCCGAGACCCATAAATACATCGAGGGTTCGGATTATAACGGGCCTGCTGCAAACGGGCAGAAACTGTTTAGGCAGATCTCCGCCCAGCCGTTCCCCCCTGCCGCCCGCCATTATTGCCGCATAGAGCATTGGACATTCCTCCCCTGTTATATACAAAAAGCGGCATATAACGGAATGGTTTTTATTCCATCTTCATAGCCGAAATTGTTGGACGAAACCTTTATGGCATATTCGGGTTTGAATTTGTTTATATATGTCTTCAGGCTTTTCGCCTTGCTGTTATCGGCGGATTTTACCTCTATAGGTATAACCGTTCCCTCCCGCTGTATTACAAAATCCATTTCGGCTTCGCCATTGCTATGCCATGTGTAGCACTCATGTCCGCTTGAGACCAACTGATTACATACATAGTTTTCGGTCATTCCGCCTTTAAAATCATTGAGTTCGCTTGAATCCCACAACACATCATTGGCGGGCAGATTGTTTTTAGCGCACAAAAGACCGACATCAGAGATAAATATTTTAAAGCTGTCGATGTTCTTGTAGTTGTCGAGAGGTTTTTTTATTGTTTCGAGAGCGTTTACCCGAGTAACGATACCCGACAGAATCAGCCACTCGATAGCGTTTTCAAACTCTGATGCTCTGCCTCCCGATTTTATTAGTTTGTACTGAAAGCGTGTGTTCTTTTTAGAAAGCTGAGCGGTAACACTGCTGTATACAAGCCTTGTTTTCTTTATCTCGTTCTTGCTGTTATATTTGCTCATATCGTCTAAATAATCTTCTAAAATCAATCTTTGCGTTGCTCTTATAAGGGTGTTGTCACCCGTCTCTACAAACTTGGATACACAATCGGGCATACCCCCGACCACTAAATACTGTCTGTACAGCTCCAAAAGCGCATTGTGATAGACAGTATCCATAGGAGCATTTGCCGCAAAACAATCCCTAATCATATCAGAGAGTTCGGGTTTGCCGACCGCAATCAGAAACTCCTCAAAATCCATGGGATAGAGCGTCAAGCGATTGACCTTGCCTACCGGAAATGAAAACTCCTCTCGGCTTACGGCAACCCCCAGCAGACTTCCCGCTGCAATAATATGATACTCTGACGCAAATTCGTCAAAGTATTTTAACGATGTAAGGGCAGGGGGGCATTTTTGTATTTCGTCTAAGAATATAAGCGTTCTGCCTTTGGTTATCGTTTGTTTGGTGAAAATCTCTATCTTAGGAACGATCTCCTTTGGATCAAGGCTGTTTGCAAATATATCCATAGCAGACCTGTCAAATTCAAAATTAATATATGCGACATTATCATACCGTTCCCGGGCAAATTCTAAAACTGTGTATGTTTTGCCAACCTGTCTCGCTCCTTGCAGGATGAGAGGTTTTCTGTATAAAGATTCGTTCCATTGGTTCAGCTTAGCGGTAATTTTTCTGAGCATTAGACATCCCCTCCAACTACAGTTTAGTATATCTCGCCGGATATGTCAATATATAACGAACATACGGGCGGGAAATTTACTCCCGCCCGTATTGTTATTCTCGTACAGTGTTATCTGCAGTTTGCATCGTCTTTCTTGTTGTCTGCGTTGTTCCGTTGTTCGTTGTTATTATTAGCGTTGTTGTTCCTGTTGTTTTGCTTATCCTTGCGATCCCCTGATTTGCTCTTGTTGTTTTTTCCTTTGTCCGGCAATTTCATTCACCTCTCTTATTACATAAGTATGAGGTTATTATTGCCGAAAGCTATCGGGGATATGCAAAATATTATTAGTTTGTTATGGTAACTTCTGTTTCTTTATCAAACAGATGTAGTTTGCTTGTATCAACGGCAACCTCTATAACATCACCGGCGGCGGTTGTCGAGCGGGGTGAAACACGGGCGGTAAGAGGAATACCCTCACAGTCGAGATAGAGATATGTCTCGGCTCCCATAAGCTCTGTAACATCAACCTTACATTCTATGATGCTGTCTTTTTTAGCGGCCGACAGGAACATCTCTTCATCATGCAGGTTTTCGGGACGTATCCCGACAACTACAGCCTTATCAACATACGGTTTGAGACATTCTTTAGAGTTTTTGCTATCGGGCAGTTCGATCAGATACTTTTTGCCTCTGGATGTCTTTGTCTGCTCAGAGCCGAACTCTACAAAGTATTTACCCTCATTGCTTCTGACAAAGGCATCTATAAAATTCATCTGAGGTGAGCCAAGGAATCCCGCAACAAACTTGTTGCCCGGTTTCATATAAAGGGTATGCGGGGTATCAACCTGCTGGATAAATCCGTTGTCCATAACAACGATACGGGTACCCATCGTCATAGCCTCAACCTGGTCATGGGTAACATAGATAAAGGTTGTTCCAAGTCTCTGATGCAGCTTTGAAAGCTCGGTCCTCATCTGAGCGCGCAGTTTTGCATCAAGGTTGGAGAGAGGTTCGTCAAGCAGGAAGACCTGCGGATTGCGGACAATCGCGCGTCCTAACGCTACACGCTGACGCTGTCCTCCCGAAAGCGCTTTGGGACGCCGATCGAGAAGATGGGTTATGTCGAGAATTTCAGCCGCTTCGTCAACCAGCTTTTTGATTTGATCTTTGGGTGTTTTTCTTATCTTCAGACCAAATGCCATATTGTCAAAAACAGTCATGTGGGGATAGAGAGCATAGTTTTGGAAAACCATAGCGATGTCTCTGTCTTTAGGCGCAACATCGTTGACCAGTTTTGTGCCTATAAATATTTCTCCGCTGGTGATCTCCTCAAGACCTGCTATCATGCGGAGCGTGGTGGTTTTGCCGCAGCCGGAAGGTCCGACCAGGATAATAAAATCCTTGTGCGCTATTTCGAGATTAAAATCTGAAACCGCAATTACACCGCCCGGATACTTTTTATAGATACTCTTTAGTGAAACATTTGCCATAAGTAAAGCCTCCTTAATAAAATACAATTTTTATACGGCGCCTGTGTTCCGATCGCATCCAAACAGCAGGCAGTCCCTATATAATAATATAACAGATTTTAATGAGAAATAACAGTGTTTTATTTAACAAACTTTTTGCCGTTCATTTATATAAAATGACAGGTATTTTGCCTAATATTATAAAACCGGGGCATAAAGACGGTCTTTCGTTGGTTAAATTGACAAAAGTGTGATTTTTATTGCAATAACAAAACATCTGTGATAAAATAAGTATTATTATTTACTAGGAGTGATGGTATGGCAAGAATAAAAGCATTTAGGGCGATGAGGTATGATACCGCAAAGGCAGGAGAGATCTCGACATTAACCTGCCCGCCTTACGACATTATCAGCGAGGAACAGCGCGCGGGTTATATAGACGCAAACGAGTATAATATAGTGCGGCTCGAACTTCCCGCCGGAGAAAACCGCTATGAAAAAGCAGGAGAAACACTGGATGAATATCTCGGCAAGGGAGTGCTGGCTATAGACGATACCCCGGGTATCTATATCTATGGGCAGGAGTTTGAGTTTGAGGGACAGAAGAAGCAACTAAAAGGAATTGTAACGCTTGTGGGGCTTGAAGAGTTTCACAAAGGTATAATACTCCCGCATGAGGAAACACTCTCTAAGGCAAAGGCGGACAGATATAATCTTATGCACGCTACAGGCTGCAATTTCAGCCAGATATATTCTCTCTATTCGGATCCTAGCGGAAGTATAGCCAAAAGCATAAATGCCGAGACCGATTCTGAACCTATATATGAGTTTACCGACAAAGAGGCCGTTACCCACAAGCTGTGGAAATGTGAGAATCAGACCGTTATAGACCAATTGGTTGATCAGTTTGCCGATAAAAAGCTCTATATAGCCGATGGCCACCACCGTTACGAAACGGCCATGCGATACCGCACATATCTTGTCGAGTTCGGCTTTTCCGATGATGAGACCCATCCCGGAAACTATGTTATGATGATACTTGCCGATATAGACAACGATGAGCTTGTTGTGTTGCCCACCCATCGCATAATCCATAGCTTGGAAGAGTTTAGCTTAGCAGACACGCTGAAAAAACTCTCGGCTGATTTTGATATTAACCCCCAAAGCAATCTTGATTCGGCCGTATCCGCTATAGAGAGCCTTGACAAACAAGGCGAAAAGGCATTTGTTATCTATAGCAAGGATGAGCGTGGAACACCTCTGTTCCACACCCTCACCCTCAAGAACAAAGACGCCATGAAAGAGATCTTCCCCGATGCAAGCGATGCCTATCGCAGTCTTGATGTGTCTGTGTTACATTCGGTGGCATTGGAAAAAGCGTTTGGCATAGACGAGGAAAACATGGCCGCACAGACCAATCTGAGATACACCCGCAGTATGTCTGCCGCACTTGAGGCCGTAGACGGCGGTAATGCCGATTGCTGCTTCCTGCTCAACCCGACAAAGGTATGGCAGATAAGAGACGTTGCCGCCGCAGGAGAAAAAATGCCGCAAAAAAGCACATATTTTTACCCCAAAATCATAACAGGACTTGTTATGAATAAGATAGTGTGAAGAGTATTTCGAGGCAGACCACCCCGTCAAACACTATCGCAACTTTGTTGCGAGTGTTTGCCACCCCTCCCCAGAGGGGAATGATGCCAATTGACAATTTACAATGAACAATGGACAGTTACGGGGGCTTGAAATTATAGAAATCTAACCCTATTTTCGCCAGCAAATTTACATTTACAATAATTGTCAATTGTACATTGTAAATTGTCAATTGTAGTGGTAGGGGCGGCAATCTGCCGCCCGTGGTTATCACGTTGTAGGGTACGCACCCCCGTGCGTACCGCCCGTCATAAACCCTGTGTGTCTTCTTGCCTCTCCCTTTGGGAGAGGTGTCACGCCGTGGCGTGACGGAGAGGGCGGCGGTCATCCCAAAACCAAATAGTTACAAAATAGTTACAGATTGCATAAATCTATTGACATAATAGGTTTTGTAAAATATAATGATATAGCAATACCATGCAAAGGATGTTATTTTATTGAAATCGTTGATCACGGGGGCTCCGGGGTTTGTCGGGAGGTATCTGTACAAACTGCTTGCAGATAGCGGCAGGGCCGTCTTTGCCGCTCGTCTCCCGCATGAAAAATGGGAACAGGGCGATTCGTATATCCTCGATCTTCTTGATACCGACAGTATCGAGAGGACACTGCTCGAGACAAAACCTGATGTTGTTTACCATCTTGCCGCTCAAAGCTCTGTGGGGCTGTCTTGGAATGATATTAACTTTACATACAGGGTAAACTGTGAGGGAACGGTCAATCTGCTGAGCAAAATAAGGGAACTCGGTCTTGACAGCAGGGTTCTGCTCATAGGTTCGGGAGAGGAATACGGCAGGGTAGACAGGAATGCCGTCCCCATTACCGAGAAGACCATCCTTGCTCCCTGCAATCCCTATGCAGTCAGCAAAGCGTCACAAACCATGACGGGCTGTATGTTTGCAGAGGCTTTCGGGATGGATATAGTTATGACCCGCTCCTTCAACAGCATTGGAGCAGGACAGGCATCGGGGTTTGTCGTCCCCGATTTCTGCAAACAGATAGCAGATATAGAGGCAGGGCGGATTCCTCCTGTAATATCGGTAGGCAACCTCAGCGCATTCCGCGATTTTTCCGATGTTCGCGATGTTGTCAGGGCATACCGGGCATTGTCTGAACATGGCAAAAAAGGTGAGATATACAATGTCGGCAGCGGAACGGCGGTAAGCATACAAAGCATACTCGATATACTGCTGTCTATGGCGGCGGTTGACATAGAGGTTGTGCAGGATCCAAAGAGAATGAGACCGTCCGACAATCCTCATATAGAGGCGGATATAACAAAAATAACTGAATGTACAGGCTGGAAACCTGAAACAGATCTGCGGGATTCACTGCAATCGGTGTTAGAATATTGGAGGAACAGATGATAAATACGATAAAAGAGCTATATAACTATAGGGTGATGCTGTACAGTCTTGTCAAAAAAGACCTCAGCACCCGTTACAGGGGTTCGGTTCTAGGGTTTTTGTGGACATTCTTAAACCCGCTGTTAATGATGTTTGTCTATTATTTTGTCTTTTCAAAGATACATCGCATCGGTTCGGCCGACCCTAACGAGAGCTATCTCATGTTTATGTTTGTAGCCATGCTCCCCTGGATATTCTTCTCAAGTTCGCTGACGGGATGCACATCCTGCATAACGGCGGGCGGCGGTCTTCTCAAAAAGATATACTTCCCCCGAATGATTCTTCCGCTGTCCGGAGCGGTCAGCAACCTGATGAACTACATCTTCAGCCTGGCTATCCTGATCCCCTCGCTATTGATTACAGGCACTTCCTTCAATCTGAATCTGCTCTACTTCCCGCTGGTTCTGCTCATACTATTTATGATGGTTTTGGGGTTCTGCTTTCTGTTTTCAGCTCTGAATGTTTATCTGCGGGATCTTGAGCATATTGTTAATATACTAATCATGGGATGGTTTTTTCTAACTCCGGTGTTGTACGAGTTGTCTGTACAGACCGAAATGTCGTCCAAGATTCGTCTTGTGATGATGATGAATCCCGTTGCCCCTATCGTTATGTCATTCAGAGAAATATTGCTGAGAGGAAATCCTCCCGATTTTAGCTGGCTTTCATATTCGGCTGTCTTTGCCGTTGTTATCCTGCTAATAGGCGGGGTGCTGTTCAGCAAGCTGCAAAAATATTTTGTAGAGGAAATATAAAAAAGAATGTATACTGTAAACAGAGATGTTGATCTAACCCGCAAAATGGCCCGGAGCATTGAGCAGAATATCGCCGACCGAGCAAAATCACCCGCAGACAAGAGCCGATCGCAGTCGGCTCTGGGCGAGAGCTACCAAAGGCTCTTTGCCCAATATACCGTTCTGTCGCAGAATGCCGTCACAAACATTGTGCCTTTCGGGGTGTCGGGGAGATTTTTTAAGAGGGTAATCAACAAATTGATAAAACACTATACCCATCAGCAGGTGGAATATAACAGGGCTGTTTCTGATATGACAAGCGAGATTCTTGCTCACACGGCCCTGATGATGTCAGAGATAGATCGTATTAATATGGAGAATCAAAACACATGAGAATAATACAGATATGCGAGGCGGTCGATTATGGCGACGGCGTCGGCAGAGATATTATAAACAAGCACAATCTGCTCATTAAGATGGGTTATGATGCCGCTGTCTACAGCAGGTATATCCACCCTGAACTGACAGACAGGGTATCGAGTTTCAGCAGGATAAAGACATCGCCGCAGGATATACTGCTGATACATTTTGCCGGGAAATCGACTATAATCAACAGGGCTATCCGATTGGCAGGCAGAAAGGCGCTGGTCTATCACAACATCACGCCCGCAGAGTTTTTTGCAGGACAGAGCGAGATGTACAGCTTTTGTCAAAAAGGGATTCTGCAGCTGCAAAAGGCGATTCCCGCCTTTGATTGCTTTCTTGCCGATTCTGAGTATAATAAGGCGGATCTGTTATCATTAGGAGCAAAGGATGCCGATGTTCTCCCGATAATGATAGACTTTGATGCCATAAACGGCACCCCCGTCAGAGACGGGATAGTAAAATCTCTCGAAAGATCTGATACATTCCTCTTTGTCGGGCGGGTTGTTCCCAACAAAAAGCATGAAAACATAATCGATGTTTTTGACTACTATCATAAAAACATAAACCCCGATGCCAAACTGATATTTGTCGGGGCATCTGTGGTAAGCCCCTCCTATTCCGCAATGCTGCGGAAAAAGGTATCGGATCTGTCGCTGGGCAGCAGTGTTTTTTTCACAGGCAAGGTCTCTGAGAGTGACCTCTATTCCTATTACCGCGCCGCAAAGGTCTTCCTCTGCATGAGCGAGCATGAGGGATTCTGTATCCCCTTGCTTGAGGCGATGAACTTCGGTCTGCCCGTGATCGCCCTCGATAAGGCCGCAGTCGGGTATACCATGGGAGATGCGGGGGTTCTTCTCGAAACAACAGAGCCGTCGGTCATCGCAGAGATAGCATATTCGCTTATACACGACAAATCCATGCGTGACAGCGTTGTGCAGAAGCAGTATGAGCGGATAGAGGTATTCAAAGAATCATCGATAGAGCGGCAGCTGAGCGGTCTAATAAAGAAATTTACGGCAAAGGAATGATGGTATATGCAGGTTATAAATGTAGAAGGCGTTTCAAAAAAGTTTAAGATATACAAGGACAAGCCGGCCTCCCTCAAGGATAAGGTCATCCACTGGAGGAGAAACACCCATGAGGATTTTTGGGCGCTCAGAGATGTAAACCTGACCATCCAAAAGGGTGAGACTGTGGGTCTTATCGGGCAGAACGGTTCGGGCAAAAGCACCCTGCTCAAACTCCTGACCAGGATAATGTATCCAACATCAGGAACGGTCAAGATAGACGGCAGAGTTTCAAGCCTTATAGAACTTGGGGCAGGATTCCACCACGACATGACCGGAAGAGAGAACATCTATACAAATGCCTCTATATTCGGCATGAGCAGGAGTGAAATCGAGAGCAAAATCGCAGGAATCATAGAGTTTTCCGAGCTGGGTGAGTTTATCGACAATGCCGTGAGAACATATTCGTCCGGAATGTATATGCGTCTTGCTTTCGCAGTTGCCATCAGTGTTGACCCTGATATACTGCTCATTGATGAGATACTGGCTGTGGGCGATGCAAACTTTCAGCGTAAATGCTTTGAGCGGCTCTATGAGATGAAAAAACAGGGTGTAACGATAGTTTTGGTTTCCCACGATCTGAATAGTATTCAGCGGATCTGCGAAAGAACCATATGGTTTAAAGACGGTATGATGGTTGAGGACGGTAAATCGACATATGTTACCGAAAAATATCTCAACTTTATGTCCGACACATATGACAATCCCACAGAAGAGCCGAGTAATAATGAGCAGGCAAAAAAACAACCCCAACCGTCCGATGCGGATTCTCCCGAACAAGAGAACCGCCGAGGAAGCGGAGAGGTAAAGCTGAGCGGGGTTAGGATGACCGATAGCACAGGAGCCGAGGCGAGTAATATCCACACTCGTGACGGGGTGAATATAATCTGCGATTATACCATAAACGATGATGTGGATTCCCTTGTCTTCGGTATAAACATAAAGAGATCGGACGGAGTTCATGTATACGGGATAGACACCTTTGCGGAAGAGCTGCAGCCGGATCTGCAAAAAAAATCCGGAACCGTGACCTTCACGATAGAATCCTTCAATCTGTTAGAGGGAACATATTTATTCGATGTCTCCTGCTCATCAAAGATAGGCCGTGATTACGACTACCTCTGCGATGCCCTCAAACTCACGGTAAACAACAGCACCAAAGAAACGGGAATAGTCTCGATAAATCATAGGTGGGATGTGTAAAATTAAAGTAGCAATAACCACGGGCGGCAGATTGCCGCCCCTACCACCTAACCCCTAAATCCATGTTCCTTATAGCAGACCACCCCGTCAAACACTATCGCAACTTTGTTGCGAGTGTTTGCCACCCCTCCCCAGAGGGGAATTGGAAATTATAGTATGTAAGCCCCATTCCCCTCTGGGGAGGGGTGCCGCCGCAGCGGCGGGGTGGTCTGCTGCAGAGTGCCGCCGCAGCGGCGGGTGACGGACAATTGACAATTTACAATGTACAATGGACAGTTACGGGGGCTTGAAATTATAGTAGGGTACGCACCCCCGTGCGTACCGCCCTTAATAAACATTTCGTGTCTTTTCGTGCTTTTCGTGGTTATCCACTGTAACATTCTGCATTCTGCATTCTTAATTCTGCATTATTATACGAGTGAGGTGTCAACATGAGTGATATATTTTCAATCATACTTGCGGGGGGGAGCGGTACACGCTTTTGGCCGCTCAGCAGGAGCAAAAGCCCCAAGCAAATCCTGAATCTGTCCGGAAACGATGTTATGATAAACGAGACCATCAAGCGTTGCGAGGGGGTCATACCTTTCGGCAACACATATATCATAACAACCCAAAGCCAGAGCGATGGCATAAAAGAGGTTTTATTTGACGACAGTATCGCCCGCAATATATTAACCGAGCCTATGCAGCGGAACACTGCACCCTGTATCATGCTTACCGCCCTCAAGCTGAAAAAGCAATTCGGCGATGGTATTATGTGCGTATTCCCGTCTGACGCACACATAAGCGACACCGATGCCTTTAAGAAAACCATCACAGATGCCTGTGAGATTGCCGATAAGGACAACAAGCTGGTTACAATAGGCATAAAACCCCACTTTGCCGCAACGGGATACGGATATATACGTTACAGCGAAGGCGATAAATACGGAGCCGGGTTAAAGGTTATGGAGTTTGTCGAAAAACCCGACTATCTGCGCGCTAAGCATTATGTGGATTCGGGTGATTATCTATGGAACAGCGGAATCTTTGCCTGGAAAGTCTCTACTATAATCGACTGTTTCCAGCGGTTCCTGCCCCGTGTGTACAGTAAAATCATAAAATGGTATGACTATATAGGAACCGACCGTGAAGACAGCATGATACAGAAAATATATCCGGAATTGCAGAATATCTCGATTGATTACGGCATACTTGAGCGTTCGGATGATGTTTATGTTATCCCCGCAGACATAGGCTGGAATGATGTCGGCAGCTGGGATGCTCTCGGAGCCATATTCCCTCCCGACAGCGATGGGAACATAATCCGCTGCAAAAACATCAGCATCGACACCGAAAACACGATTTTGTTCAGCGAAACCGCTCTTATTACCACTATAGGGGTGGAGAATCTCATTGTCGTGCAGAATGGAGATGCAATCCTGGTCTGTCCCAAGGATAAGGCGCAAGAGGTAAAAAAAATCGTCGATGCCCTCAAAGATAAGGGCATGACGGAATATTTATAACACATCATTTATCCTACTTGGTATATATTGGGTGTGTATTTCGGCTGCGGTATTTCTCTGCCGCTTTCTTTGGCTACATCGAGCCAAAGTTTTTGTGCTATCAAAACCTCTTTGAGTGCTGTTTCGGGAGTCTCTCCAAATGCAGAACAAAATTTCAGATCAGGTATATCCGCTATAAATCCACCATCATCATTGCTGTAAAAAATATTTATATGATAAATGTTCATCCTTTAATCCTCCAATTCGAGATTAAATTTTTCTATTATTTTCAAAAACTGTGTCACTTGATAGGGTTTTACTTCGCCTTTTTCATTTTGTATGTTTACCAAATCATACACACCATCACGAGCGAAAATATGGTGACTTCCTTTTGTGCGTATTTGAAAAAATCCGAATGCTTCAATAATAGCAACAAGATCATAAAAATTTACGTTTTTATTGTTATTACATATCTTTTCCAAAAATTTGCGTTTATTCACATTTTCCCTCCTGCTCATTCCTGCAGATGACCACCCCGTCAAACACTATCGCAAATTCTGTGGTCGTATTCGGTCACCACACCTCAGGCGCTTCTAAAATTCCGAGTTCTCTCATGGAATAGTTTGCTCCACGGGCGTATATAAAATGGTCAACAACCCGAACACCCATATTCAGGAGCATCGACTGTGCATTTTTGGTGCTGTTTATGTCGGTTTGTGAAAACTTAGGCGACCCCATAGGATGATTGTGTGCTAATATTACGTTGACAACATTGTACTTTAGGGTAAGGTCATATAACTTTCGTATCTCTAAGCGGGTAAAATCGCTCATACCCTCTGATATTTTCTCACAGCTCACGATATTACTGGCATTGTCGAGCAATATGGCGTACATATGCTCAACCGTAAGACCATCGAATCTCGATTCGAGCATCTCTGATATTCGTGTGCGGAAATCACGGGTGTCGGAATTGTTATCCCTATCTATCAGTTCGATACGTCTTAGGTCTTTTATTATCTTAAACAGAGTAGCCGTGCTTTTGCCGGCTACCTTTTCAACCTCGTGAAACGGCGCATCAAAGACCGCCGATATAGACCCGAAATGGTTGATTATCTTATGACCGAGAGCGTTTGTGTCCCGTCTCGGAATCGAGTAGTATGTGAGCAGCTCCATGATTTCATGGGGTTCAAAATACTCGAACCCAAATTTGAGGAACTTTGCCCTCATCCGGCTGCGATGCCCCGAATGTATATTTTTCGATGGATTCGCCGCAATAGGACATCCCTCCATATCAATAGCTGTTTATCAGCCTGTCTATGGTTAATACTAAGTTTCCTATTTCGGGTTTGGACATCTGCTCGTCGGCGCCGATCTGCTTGCCCTTGATACGCATATCCTCGTCTATAAGCGAAGAGAATATGATAACAGGTATGTTCTTCATGCGGGCATGAGATTTTATCAGCTTGGTCAAGCGGTGTCCGTCCATCTTGGGCATCTCTATATCGGTGATTATCAGCGACACCTTGTCAAACAGCTTTTCATCGTTTTCTATTTCCTCAAGATAATCCCATGCTTCCTGCCCGTTATCAAACTTGATTATGTTAGTATATCCCGCCTTGTTCAGACACTCTATTATAAGCTTTGAGAGCAGGTTTGAGTCCTCGCATATGATGATGGGACGATTGTCCTGACTGCGTTTGCCAAAGGCCTCTATCTCGGACATTTGTATGCTTGTTGTGGGGGATATTTCGGCTACGATCTTCTCAAAATCGAGAATTGTTACCAGTCTGCCTTTACATTCGGCAAGACCTGTGGCAACCCCCTCATCCCCGCCATAGATGATATTATCCGGCTTTTGGATGGCTTCCCATGATATTCTGTGTATCTCTACTACCGAATGAACCCTGAAAGCAACGTGCATCTTGTTAAAATTGGTTACTATAAACAGATTCCTGTCATCAGGATCGCCCGCAGAGAGATTGAGATACTGCGGCAGATCGACAACGGTCAGCACCTGACCGCGCGGTTTGAATATACCCTCCACTGCTGGATGGGCATGGGGCATGGGTTTGACAGGCATGGGGATCATAATCTCCCGAACCTTGGCGACATTTATACCGAAAACATTTCCCGCTATTGTAAATTCCATTATCTCTATTTCGTTTGTTCCCGATTCAAGGAGTATCTCATTTCTGTATTCTGACGACATAGGTAATGCACCCTTTCTATTGTTTTGGTTAATCACTCATAACCTTCGAGATTTGATTATTTATGGCGTTATTCACGCTGATGATACGTTCGAGCAGCTCCATGTTTTGCTTGTTAGACCTGTATATATCGCCGATCCTGCCCATAGGAACTTCTATAGATGAAGTTACCATGTGTTCTTGAACGGCCTCTCTTTCTTTGTCCGGAAGTTTGTCTGCAAGCTCGGCTGTCTGTATATTTATCTTGTCAACACTGTCCATAATGCTCTTTCGCATATCGAGGAGCATACCGAAAGCCATTTCATCCTCTTTAAATACCCTTTCCATTTCACGGGTGGTATCTAACATTCGGTTGAGCAGGTTGTATTTTTGCTTTTGACACAAAAGAATCTCATCAAGAATTTTGTTAGGTTCCATATAGCATCTATGCTCCCTGAGTTCTCGATAATTTGTCCGCCTGTTTCCAGGTATCCCGCAGCTCGGTAATAAGCGGTATCAGTTCGTCAATCAGCTCTACCTTTCGTCCGGCCGAGATTCTGGACAACTCATAGTTGAAATAATCGTACAGTTTTGTCAGGCTCATGCTTATCTCGATCTTACGGTCGAGAACATGGTCGAGGAATGTAATGATCTCTTTAACCCTGTCTATTTCCTCACTGAATTTTTCATACTCTTTATTTGTACCATATATTTTTGCTTTTGTCAAGTGTTTAATGCTTTCATCGTACAAACAAATTAGCATTTCTCCCTGTGTCATTGTAGCAAAAGATTGTTCCTTGTATTGCTGATAAGGATTTTGATACATAATATTGATACCTCTTTTTAATTTTTAGCGGAATCTGCCCGCTACATTTGTCCGCCGAACTGACCCGCCATCCAGCTGCTCTGTTCATTCATCCTTACCATGTGTCTTTCAAGCGCCGTAAACTGTTTGTAATAGCGGTCTTCCTGAATCTGCTGAGTTCTCTGGAGCCTCTCTATCACAGTATCCAGTTGGGTTAATTGACGATACAAGAAGTTTCTTGTTGACGTGCTGCTGTCGTCTAATCCCGCTTGGAGAATCAGCAATCCTTTTCGCTGCTGTCCCGCCGCATAGGGAGCGTCAAAATCCACCCCTGCAGTAGATGCGTATTTGTCCACAACGCCTTTGAGTTCGGTCATAATGCCTCTTTCGCCTGTAAACAAATCCTGCAAACCATCGGGATTTTCTTGGATTGCTTTACGCAGAGCCTCTTCGTCTATAAGAACCTTTCCGTTGTCTTCGTATAGGGTTGAAACATTGAATCCGAATTGTCTCGGATCGGGTCCCGATGAACGAGGTGAGAACAAGAATCTTAGTTCATTTGAAAGACCGCGCAGTGTCGAATCTCCGAACAGCAGACCTATCTTGGCCTGACGTTCCCAGTCTTCGATCTCGGAATCCTTCATCTCGCTCTTCTGCTCGGCAGTGAGAGGGAAATAATTGCGGTTGGGTCTTGTGCCTACCTCTCTGTTTACAAGCTGTATTATGGTATTAAGCTCGTCTACAAGCGATTTTATGCTCTCTACCATAGCATCGGCATTGGAGGACGACTCGAATCTTATAGCAGAATCGGGTTCTCCTCTTACAAATCTATCCTCAGCTCCGATAGCAAGGGTTATGTTGAATCCGTCCAAAGAAAAGTTGTTGGTTGAGCGGGTTACTATAGCCGTTTCGCCCGTTCCGTATTTTATCTCTATCTGAGCATCTTTGCCCTCGTTTATAGCATATGTTCCGTCCGTTCCGTCACCCGCTTGACCAAACAGGCTCTCGATAAACTTAGCGGCATTTTCGTCGTCCTCAAAGGCTTTTATGTCTACCTTGCCGCCCGCTCCCATCTCGGTAGAGGTAACGCTGAAACGGTTTGTCGTTGCAAGATACTGTATCCTAACTCCGGCTCCCGATTGGTTTATTCGGTCGATAATCTGATTGAGTGTCAGATTCTGCGGTTCTCCGTCTTCGTCTAACTCACGTTCGATCTCTACCTTGGTTCCGTTTATCTCAAAAACAAACTTATCTCCTGCTTTAAAGTCGTATTTTTTGCCATCGGCAAAGAGTATGTCGGCAATATCACTGCCGCCTCTGATTCTGTTGGCCTCGCCTGTGGTCAGACCCAGAGCCGTTCCGACTAGGTTGCTGCTCATTCCTGCTATGGCAAGAATAGAGGTGTTTTCGACAGTTTCAAATGTCATTCTGCCCGACATCTGTCCGTTTGCAATATCCTTGCCCACAATAATCTTGTTGGCTCCGAATGCCTTGTCAACCTCAGCCTGAATGGCGTTTGCGTATTCTTTTAGATTGGCGTATTCGTTAGCGTCCGGAAGATTGATGGTCGCTACTCTCCCGTTGAGTTCCAGCCTTAGTGAGGGTTCTTCGCCTATATTTCTGAACACGGTTGTTCCCAAGGCGTTTTTGTTAGAAAAGTTTATATCCCTGTTTCCGGTTATAACGGTATTTCCCGCATCCTTGGTTGTGACAAAACTCGCAGTGGTTGCGGTGCTGACTATATCGGTTATCTGCAAACTGCCGCCTGTGGGAGAGTTTCCCGAGACGGTAACCAAATCAGAGTTTGCTCCTGTAGAATTCCAGTTGATGGTTCTGTAAAAGGCATTACTAAGCAGATTGGAGGATGATGAGAAGGAAAAATACTTGTTGTTAAAGTCAACCATCTTGGAAGAGATCGAGCGGTATGCGTCCATCTTCCACACAATAGATTGCTTTGCCTGTATTTGTTTGGCTATTCTGGCCCGTATACCCGAGGTCATACCCTTTACGATTTCCTGTGTATCCAAACCGCTTGCCAATCCTGCCATTCTCATTCTTCCCGAAGTGGCGGCATTCATAGATGACGGAGCTATCATATAAATCATCCTTTCGATGTGCAAATAAAATACCCTATATTGAATATCGGCATTTTTGATAATATAATAAGTATATATTTGTCGTTTTTCAAAAATATTTTTGGCGGGGCGTGCTACATCAGCCTTGCTATCCCGTTGGCCAAGCAATGACCCAGCGAAATTGTTCGTTCCCCGTGCATATCAAACTCCGCCGATACAATATCATCAGAATCGATGGCGGTGACAACTCCCCTGCCGTAATGACTGTGGGTTATCCGTTTGCCGATAATATTGTTTGGAATCCCGGGAAAATCGCTGCTTGCGGCGGAATCCTTGATTCCTTTGAGGGCGGTCTTTATAAATCGGGACGGAGCCGCCTTGTGTCCCCAGATATATCGGGGTGCAATCATTCTAATGCTTTTGCGGGCTCTTGTCAGTGCTACATAAAAGACCCTTGTCTCCTCCTCCATGGGGCAGAGATTGCCATATTCAAGCTCGTCTATGGCGTTTTGGCAGGGGAAGATCCCGTCATAAAAATCTATAACAGCTACATGATCATACTCCAAACCCTTAGCCGAATGTACCGTAGAAAGCGTGACGGCGGAGCCGATCGGATTGCGAGCGGAAGACATCTCTGTGCATATGCTGTCAACGGCATCAAGAAAATCGCCGATACTGCCGCAATCTTTAGCCAAGGTCTTGAGTATTCCGAGCTTTTGTATATTACTGTCGTCATCTTCTCGGTAATCAAACCGCTTTTCGATGTATTTTACGGCGCCGAGAGGGGATCTGTATTTTAGCCTGTCTATCTGTCCCGACAGAATCTCCATACGCATTTTTGTAAAGCTGCTGAGTTTTTCTATCTTAGATATGGCAGCTATCCCGCCGCCATGCTCCCCTATTGCGTCTATCATCTGTCTTGTCAGACCTAATTTGTCCGATATTCGGCGGATTGCGGCAAAATTTGCGGGATTCTCGCTCAGCTTCAGATATGATATTATATCAAGAACGACCGATGATGTGAAAAAAGCGCATTCGTTCTCCTTGATGTAAAAATCTATCCCGCTTTTTTTGAGCAGATGCAGGAGCGGAACTGCACTCTGATTGTTGCGATATAGAACGGCCATCGTCTCGGATGGCGGTATGCTCTTGATAAACTCTATGATGCTTTGGTACTGCTCGGTAACATCAAGCGGTCTTTCGGCCTTTACAGAGCCGGGAATATTGTTATCGCAAAACATATTTTTGTTATAGCGGTATTTGTTGCTCTTGATCAGGTTGTTGGCGGTCTTTACAATCTCTCCTGCAGAGCGGAAGTTCTGCTCTATCTTTATCACGTCTCGGTCAGGCTTGAGGGCGGGGACGCCCCTGAATGAGTAGATGCTCTGGTCTTGATCCCCAACCATGAAAAGACGGCTGTTTGCGGCAAGCGTGTCTATTATCTTATGCTGAGCAAGCGAAACATCCTGAGCTTCATCAACATTTATGTAGCTGTATCTGCGGCGGCGCTCTTCTAAAAACTCGGGGTTCTTGGTGAATATCTCTATGGTCTCCAACAGCATATCATCATAATCGATATAATTGTTAAGCAGGTCTTCTTGGTCGTCTGACAGCTCGTCTGTTCCGCTGATAACGATCGGCATTGCTACCCCGTGTTCTGAGCAGTATTCTCTCAGCATCCTGTAGCAAAAGCTGTGTATTGTCGAAAACCGGGGAACAGGGTCAAACATTCCGTGAAACAGACTGTCAAACCGTGCCGCCATATCCCGCGCCGTCTCCCGTCCGAATGTTACCGTGAGTATGCTGTCAGCGGGAACTCCCATGTTTATCAGGCTTGCGATTCGTGCCGCTATGACCGTGGTCTTGCCCGATCCGGGAACGGCAAGCAGCAACAGCCTCTTTTTGTCGCAGAGAATCGCCTCTTTTTGCTGATCGCTCAGATCTATTCCGTGATTATCCCTAAGATGCGCTGCTATATCTATCATTATGCCTACTTGGGACCCCGTCTTGCCGCAGGACCTCTCCGTGAATCCATTCGCCGCTTGAGATCGGAGGTCTTTTCTTCAGAACTCTGCTTGAATTTGTTAAGCTTGTCTTCAAAGGTTTGCGGTCCTCTGTCTTCACGATCCGAGTTATCGTTTCGAGCAGGGGGTGCCTGAGCCGCTTTGATAGAGAGGCTCATCTTACCGTCGTCGCCCATCTTGAGAATCTTTACCTTAACTGCTTGTCCTTCTTCCAGGACCTGGCTGACATCCTTGACGAATGTAGCGGATATTTCGGAAATATGAACCATTCCCCTTGCTCCGTCAATATCGACAAACGCACCAAAATTGGTTATCCCCGTAACCGTTCCCTCAACAATTTTTCCAACCTCTAACTGCATATAAAAACTTGACCCTCCTAAAGGACACTATTCCCCCGTTATATTAATGAATACACGCTCATCGGGAAAAACATAACCTAAATGCTCCCGCGCTATCCTAACGATGGTTTCAGGATTATTATGTATCTCAAGCAGCTCCTGCAGCTCGATCTTCTTTTGCTGCTCAGCTTGAATCTGTTCCCTGATTTGGCTTAGATGCTCTTTGTCATCACTAAGCCGAACCTGAGAATTTATTATATCAACCGCTATTAATAAAGCAAATATCAAAATCGCAATTCTGAACATCATGTTTTAGCATTCCTTAATTTTTTCTTGTTTATGCTCTTCATATTATTATACAACAACACGCCATTGTTTTTCAAGCGTTTTTTGCTATTTTGTGAAAATATTTTTAATTTTGTTCCAACCTTACCAAAAACACCACTGATTTTTTGGTGTATTAGCACAAATATTCTAATAATCGGCCTAATAAATATCCTGTATATCAGGTTGGCAGTCCTTTTTACAAAGCCTATAACCGCTCCCGCTGTCCGAACAACAATGGCTCCGAGCGTCAGATGATAGATGACCGCTCCCAAAAACTCTCCTATTAATATATGCACTCTCAGCTGTCCATCGTTCTTTAGCAGGAGAAAGACAAAGGTAGCCGCCGCTGCAATCACAAAGAAAACAATGTCCTGAGCAAAGACTACTCCCTTAGATGTTTTTACGGCGATACGCATTATCCTGAACACATCGTATACAACGCCCAGTCCTGCTCCTAAGGCGATCGACATGAAAAAGATAACCGTTTGGTCGGCAATATAATATTCCATGCTCCGCCCCCTACTTAAATATACGTTTTAAGAAGCCGCCCTCTTTTTTACCCGCATTTGTGTAGACAATGGAGTTTATATGACCCGACAGAGCCAGGTCGCCCGTCTCAAGACTCAGCGAATTTATGTGAATCTCTGTGCCTTTGATGACAAGATTGCCGAGATCGGTAAGAGCGGTTACTTCCTGCTCGTCAAAGCAGTCTATATCGACAACCCCCGAAACGGTCATGCTCTTCCGTCCCTCAAGTATTATATTATGCGGCTGTTTTGCCGCTCTTTTCTCCCCGTTCATACTATCTCATGCCTTTCGTGTGCAATCCTGCGATGGACACGGTACGCACAGGGTTGCGTACCCTACAAATTATTTTATTCACAAAAACGTAAAAATATTACTCACAGATTACATTCCATTATGACCGTTTGCATGATAAGTCCGTGTTTGGTATAGAATCGGCGGGCGTTTTCGTTTTCGGGCATGATAGACAGCCTTAGTTCGAGAGCGTTGCGGTTTTTTGCCCAAACCTTAGAGACATCCATGAGCCTTGCTCCTACACCCCTCCTGCGATATTCCTTCTTGACCACAAAATCTTGGATATAGGCATATTTGTGCGGGTTTTTGTCGCTGTCAAGCTCACGCTCGTATATCAGCGAGAATCCCGCAACCTTTTTAGAGATCATAGCTACAAGAAAATCCGACTTGTCGCTGTTGATTATCTCTATAAGATGTTCGTCGGAGCGTTCTTTATGCTTAAAATCCTCCGGTTTGAGATTTATCGCTACCGAATCCAGCTCCCAATATAGTTCTTTTATCGACTTTAGGTCTTTAACCGTTGCCTTGCGTATGGTCATTATTCTCTAATCTCCTCATGGCCGGAATTGCCGCTCTTAACACGCCTCCGGTTAAGATGCCGAAAACTATTCCCGTTATTACCGAAAACGGCAGGTATCCCACAGCCGCAAACGAACCCATCAGCAGCGATGCCGCAAATATCTGCCCCATGTTATGGGCAATGGCCCCGCTGATGCTTATGGTGATATATGTAGCCCTGTCCCCTGCCGCTATCTTGATCAATATGATGACAGCCAGCGACATAAGCCCTCCCGAAAGGCTGAGCAGTCCTGCCGCCGCCCCTCTTGTGATCAGCACAAAGAGTGCCTTTAGGAGGGTGACATTCAGAGCCGATGGGTACCCTGCAAAGAATACAGAGTACATAACAACTACGTTGGCAAGACCCATCTTGGCATTTGGCGGCAGGAATGGTATCGGCGGGATAAAGCTCTCCAAAAATGACAAGGCCAGCGCCAGTGCCAGCAAAATACCGTTTGCGGTTATATTTTTTATCTTCATATTATCACAATGGCCATTCTGTTAGGCAGGCATACCGCCCTGCTGCCCCTGCGAGAAAGCATACCCGTCCTTTCGCAAAGTTTGTCGGGACAATCGACATCTGCAAATCCTATAGAGCCGCCCTCTATCTTTACCTTGACATGGTCGCTGAGAATGATAACCTCGTCCGATCTGTTTTGGCTGAGATTTATCTCGATCAGTATCTCGTTCCCCTGTTTTATCTGTGCGACAATATCATCGCTTGCGGGCAGTTCGCTTATAAATATCCAGACAGAGCAGGCCGCCAACAAGACCGATATTATCAGCAAATCTATCCTTCCTGCAAATCTTCTCATACTATCTTATATCTATTTGAGGTAAGGGTAAAGCTGTCGAGTACATCTTCGCTGACATATACATTGTTGTTTTTGTCTATGGCGATAATCCCCGCATCCTCATAGGGATCGGCTATGACCGACTTTATATACTCCGATCCTCTTATAAAGAGATAGGTTGCATAGGCATCGGCAAGGGCTCCGTTCTCGGAAATGACCGTGACAGACTTGAGGTCGCTCTCTGCGGGATAGCCTGTGTGCGGGTCGAGTATGTGGTGGTATATCCTGCCGTCCTGCTCAAAATATCTCTCGTATGCGCCTGCCGTTGAGATGGTCGTGTTTATGCCGTTGTAGTATCCTATCAAATCATCGGCGTTGTCTCCGTCCGGGTCTCTTATGCCTATTTCGTAGAACATACCGTCCTGTTTTGTTCCGTATGTTGCGATACTGCTCCCGCCTATACTCAGCAACGCTCCCTTAATATCGCTGTTTTTGTATATCTCCAGAGCAAGACCCGCAGCATGACCTTTGGCAATCCCGCCTAAATCAATCCTGGCAAACGGGTCGCGCATATTCACGATTCTGTTGGCTTCATCGGTGAGGTGCATAAATGTGCAATTAACATGGTTTTTCAGACGTTCCGCCTCACTCTGCGGCGGAATCTTGGGATTTAGCGGGTCAAAGTTCCATACCTCGGTAAGAGCTCCGATGGTAACATCGAAATAACCTCCGCCGCCCCACTTCAGCCCCCAATGCCGGGCATCCTTGAGCAGATCGAATGTGAACTGGCTTACCTGCGTGTGGCTTCCGAGAAGTCCGCCCCACGGAGCCTTGTTGATCTTGTATATATCAGAATCTTGAATATACATAGATGTCTTTGATTCTACATCTGCGATCATGTCGGTTATCTGAGTGCTGACTTGGCTGCGAATCTCTTCATCATCGCTGTGTACCGACTGTGTTATAAAGGTATCCATAAAAAACCCGTCGGTGTTGGTTACAGGAGGTGCCACCTGAATCTCGATAAGCTGAGCTAAGTTTTCTCTGAAAATAAATAAAACCCCTGCTCCCGCTAATAATAAGAACGAAATAACATATATCACTATACTGCTTTTTTTCAAAACGCATACCACCTTGTTTATACTTATTTATATTATTATATCATATTTATATTATAAATCAAGTAAAAATTATTTCCCATTATTTACCTCTTGATATATGGCGAAATATCTTTTATAATATGTATGTAAATGTTTGGAATGAATATGTAGCATTATTATAGTAATTATATTTTTTAAAATCCGGTTGGAATAAACCTTGATATATTACAAATAATAACAGTTAAGTAAATAAATATTTTTCAAATTTTTATATAATATTATTTAAAAAGGAAATGGAGAACAAGAATATGAAAGCAACAGGAATAGTAAGAAGAATCGATGACCTCGGGCGTGTAGTGATCCCCAAAGAAATCAGAAGAACTCTCAGAATACGCGAAGGAGACCCTCTCGAGATTTACACCGATAACGAGGGTGAGGTTATCTTCAAGAAGTATTCTCCGATAGGAGAAATTTCAACCTTTGCATCGCAATATGTCGAGGTTCTGAACAAGACGGGAGATCTTCCTGCCGTTGTCTGCGACAAAGACCATGTGGTTGCAGTCGCCGGACTTCCCAAAAAAGAGATTTTAGAGCGCCGTGTGTCGCCCTCTCTTGACGAAATCATGGAATCACGCAAGACCTATATTTACAGCGAAAAATCGGAAAGAACTATCCGTCCTATAGAGGGCGTTGACAAGCACGCTCTTGTCTGCGTACCTATCGTATCAAGCGGCGATGCTATCGGTGTTATAATGTTCCTGTCGTCTGATGACAAGAACACCGCCAACGATACTCAGGTTAAGCTGGTTCAGGCCGCAGCGTTGTTTATCGGCAAACAGATGGAAGAATAGGAATATAGGTTAGTGAAATTTCACATAACATTAATACGAGTGTAAAAAACACCCATCGGTGAGATGGGTGTTTTTTAGTTAATTTGCAAGTTTATAGAGTGCGTATTGATTGAGTGACACTCCTTCAGTTTGAGCCTCTATAACCAACCTGCTGTGCAGACTTTTCGGTATACGCAGATTGAATCTACCGCTAAAGGCATTATTAGATATAGGCACAGGGATTTCATCACCATATTCGAGTTTAATCTCAATCCATCCCTCCATCGCTTCACGGATATTCTCATAAGTCTCGTCAATGGTATTGCCGTGGCTTTGACATCCATCAAGCTCTAAAACTCGTGCATAAAAATAATCTCCGCTCTCATCATGTATTTCTTGCATAGTTATATTATAAGGCAAATTCATATAATAATCAATGTTCTTTTTATCCATAATATAAGCAGGAATGCTATTCTATTTTTGATAGAATATCAACAACATAGCATTTTTTTATGGTCGGTGTTTCTTTTTTAATCGTAATTAAATCACCGCACAAATGCCTGAAATGACAATGTGAACCTTTTTGCCGCAAAAACTTATATCCAAAATGCTCTAAAACCTTTGCCGCTTCTTCATAGCTTATGCCATGAGGTTGACGTTTCATCTTATCCATTGTCTTTTCAAATCCTGCCATTTTTTCACCTCCTATTATTATAGTACCATATACGGTACTAAATGTCAAGCATCACGGACCGCATTTGTTTTTTTTATAGCAATCCGCAATAACCACGGGCGGCAGATTGCCGCCCCTACCACTACAATTGACAGTTGACAATGTACAATTGACAATTATTGTAACCACGAAATACATAAAAACCACGAAATGTTTATTAAGGACGGTATGCACAGGGGTGCATACCCTACAGGATTGAAATTTCAAGCCCCTGCCCTCTTTCGTAAAGAGGGTGCCGCCGCAGCGGCGGGTGTTTTTTCGGGGTTATCGCAAACCCTGTGGGTGTGTCACCTTGGCTCTCCCTTTGGGAGAGCTGTCGGCGGCAACGCCGACTGAGAGGGCGTTTCGGAGACTAAGAGGTATTGTTTTAATGTTTGCATATTTCATACAATATGCGTTCATAATAACAGTTGAAATAACTGTGAAAAGCGGGCTGGAATAATGACAATAGGATTGCCGCGGGCGTTGCTGTATTATCGTTACGGCGAATTGTGGGAAAGGTTTTTCTGCGAGCTTGGCTGTGATATAACTATAAGCGGAGAGACCAACAAGAAAATCATGGACGATGGCATCAAGTATTCTATAGACGAGTGCTGTCTGCCCGCAAAAATCTATATGGGTCATGTCTACTCGCTTATCGGCAAATGCGACTATATACTCGTCCCCCGTATCGACAACTATGGCAGGGATAATCAGGTCTGTGTGAAATTCAACGCTCTTTATGATATTGTCAGAAACACCTTTGAGCAGGCGGAACTTATCGATTATAACATCGATGCTATTCGAGGTGCAGGCGAGCTGAAAGGGTTCCTGAGCATGGGAAGAATGATCGGCAAAAAAACCCCGCAATCGCTGTCTGCGTTTATAAAGGCTAAACGATTCTCTGCCGAACAAGCGCGAATGTCGTCACATCGGCAGCAGCAAGAGATGGAGCAGAGCGGCAAACCCAAGATACTGATAGTGGCGCATAACTACAACACACACGACAGAATGTTGGGACAGCCTGTCATATCCGCTATAAAAAGCATGGGCGGGATTCCCGTCTGCGCCGATGCCGCCGACAAAAAGCTCTGTGCCAAAAGCTCAGGCAGAATATCCGATTCACTCTACTGGTTGTATAACAAGGAATTGGTGGGAGCGGTCGGGATTTTTAAAGATAGGGTGGATGGAATAATCCTGCTTTCCGCCTTTCCCTGCGGTCCCGATTCGCTGGTGAACGAACTTCTCATAAGAAAAATCAGAGACATTCCTATCATCAACATAGTCCTCGATGAACTGAACAGCGGCACCGGACTCCAAACAAGGCTTGAGAGTTTTATGGAAATCATAACAATGCAGAATGCAGAATTAAGAATGCAGAATGAGAATCAATGTATGTAATAGTGCAGAATGCAGAATTAAGAAACAGAATGAGAATCAATGTAAAATGTATAGTGCAGAAAATTAGAGGGCGGTGGTTTTATAGAAAAGGTTTTTAGTTTTCCGCATATGGGTAACTATCATGTTGCGGTCAGCGCTTTGCTGAGGATGGTTTTCCCCGGCTCCAAGGTCATTACGCCGCCGCCTATTACCCGCAAGACCCTGGAACTCGGCAGTAATCACAGTCCCGAATTTGTCTGCGTTCCTTTCAAATACAATCTGGGCAATTATATCGAAACTCTCGAATGCGGAGCCAATGTGCTATTGCAGGCGGGCGGAGGATGCCGCTACGGATATTACGCCGAGATTCAGGAGCAGATACTGCGGGATCTGGGGTATGAGTTCAGGTTTGTCAAGCTGATGAAGGGCAGTATAAACCCACTGAATCTATACAAACTGTGCCATGAGCTGGGCTGTAAACTCTCGCTCGGCAGATTTGTCTACAGTCTGCTGCTTGTGCTGAGAATGATAAAGGTAATCGACATAATCGAGCTGTATATCCGTGAAAACATCGGATTCGAGGTCTTTGCGGGGAGTTTTGAGGGTCTGCATGAGAGATTCTTGGCGGAGATTGCTAACATTCGTGACTTTAAGAGCTTGGGCGGTCTTTATAAAAGATACAAAAACGCATTTACGAATCTGCGGACCGACAAGCCGTCAGACTGTCTCAAGGTCGGCATTGTCGGGGAACTCTATACAAGCATGGAGCCATTCAGCAACTATTTTATCGAGAAAGAGCTTGCCGCAAACAGAATGGCCGTCAATAGATTTATGAACGTCACCTTCCTGCTCTTTGAGAAGTCCCGTCTTTACAACAAGACCCTCAGAGAAGCGGGACGCTATCTAAAGTATGACATTGGTGCCGACGGTAAGGATTCGGTCGCAAGGAGCAGGCTCTATGCCGAGCAGGGGTATGACGGCATTATCCACGTCAAGCCGTTCGGATGCACACCTGAGGTAAACGCTATCCCCATGCTCCAAAACATCAGCAGAGATTACAACATCCCGATATTGTATTTCAGCTTTGATTCCCAGACCTCGGAAACAGGGGTCAAGACACGGCTCGAGGCATTCAGCGATATGCTTATAATGAAGAAAGAAAAGGAATTGGTGCAAAAGTGTGTACAGGATATTTAGGGGTCGATGTCGGATCCATCTCTACAAAGGGCGTTATTATTGATGACGACAGCGGCATCATAGCCGAGCATTATATTTGGACCGAGGGCAATCCCATCCGCGCGGTCAAGGATACCATAAGCGAATTGCACAGGCAGGCAGGCAATGTCGCTATCCGCACGGTCGGAACAACGGGATCGGCGCGAAAACTTATCGGCTCCATGCTCGATGCCGATGCCGTCAAAAACGAGATAACCGCTCATGCTATCGGAACTCTGTCGGTATTCCCCCAAGCAAGGACCATATTTGAAATAGGCGGGCAGGATTCTAAGATCATTATTATCGACAACGGCATAGTGGTCGATTATGCCATGAACACACTCTGTGCCGCCGGAACAGGCTCCTTTTTGACCTCTCAGGCAAAACGGCTGGGGCATGATGTATCTGAGTTCGGCGAGATAGCCGCCTCTTCCGCAAATCCCGCTAAAATAGCGGCAAGATGCACCGTCTTTGCCGAATCCGATCTCGTTCACAAGGCTCAGACGGGTCACAAGAAGGAGGACATAATCGCAGGACTGTGTATGGCGGTGGTGACCAACTACCTCAACAATGTCGGCAAAGGCAAGCCGATAAAGGCTCCGATAGTGTTTCAGGGCGGGGTCAGCAAAAACAGCGGCGTTATAAAGGCGTTTGAGGATGCCACGGGTGAATCGATACTGGTTGACCAAAATTCGCACCTGATGGGGGCTCTGGGGGCGGCAATCCTCAGCAGAAAGAGCAGCCGCAACAAGGATTTTGACTTTAACATCATCGACACAGAGTTTGAGACCAGAGGCGCCGAATGTACCAACTGCGCCAACAACTGCGAACTGGTCTGTTTCTATAAGGACGGCAAATTCGCCGATCTTTGGGGCAATCGCTGCAACTCCTGCCAAACCCCTACTGCAGCGGCGGGTGTTTTTTCTTAGCGGCGGGTGTTTTTCCCATAGAGAAAGGATGTAATATTTATGAGCAAAAAATCTGTTAGAGGCAACAAAACCGAGATCAATCCCGCAAAGACGGTCATTCCCGAGGCGGAGCAGCACCCCATTGCACAGTTTACCATGCAGGGTGACAAGGACAGACTGATCCCCGTAATCAGGCAGGAAGATGCCGACAGAGCCAGGGATTTTGTCAATCAGAATGAGAAGTAGGACCACGGTCACCGCATTTACTTTTTTATTCTTTTTCAACCACGAAATACACAAAAAACACGAAATGTTTATTAAGGACTGTATGCACGGGGTGCATACCCTACAGGGCAGCAACGCCGACTGAGAGGGCGTTTCAGGGCGTAATACAGGGTTGTAGGGATGACCGCCCTCGGTCATCCGTTGTTATTGCGGATTACTATCAAAAAAGTAAATGCGGTGACCGTGGAAGTAGCACGCCAAAAAAAAGAGCGGTCGTTATGACCGCTCTTTTCTCTTTGTTTTGTTTTCCTGCCTACGCCATTATCTTCCGCGGACTATTGCATCTCTGATGCGGATCAGGTCGAAGATGTCGATTACGCCGTCTTCGTTCATGTCCATTGCGGCAAATATCATGGCATATGTGTCGGGATCAATATCAGGGGCGTTTATGGCTGATCTTCTGAATATAAAGTCTCTCGTGTAGAGTACATCGCTTACAGAGATCTCGCCGTCGTCGGTCGGGTTGCCCTTCATGGGCGCCTTAGCCTTTACGATCAGGAATGCGACAGTCGTTGTTCCGAGTTCCGCTAACGGTGTTGTCGGTGTTTCGCCCATCGGGAGCCATGTGACGGTGAATATAGCTATTACTTCCTCGTCTTCGTTACCGAGTGGTGCGAGATATGCACCTGAGAATGTTATGGTCTCGTTGGCGTAATCCACGGTGTAATCGGTTCCTGCCACGAGTTCTTTTCCGTCTTCATCCACGATTGCGGCAACGGTATTGTCATTCATCTCAATCGGTACTATGTGGTCTCTTTGGGTTCCGGTAACCCTGATGGTGTATATGCCGCCGTCAACCTCGTCCTCGCTGTCGTTATAGACCACGATTCCGTCTGAGTTGATCACGATATAGTTGCCCTGCTGGTCTGTTATGCGGGCATATACCGAGCCTTTTTGCGCCGCTGTGATATTGAATACTGCCTGTGCTTCGTCTTCTTCGATAGCGGTTGCTGTGTATCCTACCGTCCAAGCATTGTCAATGCCGTCTATAGCATCCTGTACTGTGTCAAAACTGTCGCCGTGCAGGATGTATTCGATGGTCTTAACTCCGGAATCGGCGTCTTCACCCTTTACAGTTACAGAGGCTGTATTCTTGAAGAATATTCCGAATGTTATTGTGTTGATGAAGGTCTCAAACGCAGGTCTTTCTGCCACGCTTATCCAGCCTGTAGGAGCAACTCCGTCATTGGTCCTGATGGCTGTCGGGTTTGCTGATGGCATACCCTCATCATAGAATCCCTTTGACGCTGTCATTGCAAAGAACCAGTAGTCGGTGTAGTTATCTAATCCGGTGAATACTCCCGTGGTGTTTGTGTCGAAAACTTCGCCGGGATTTGCACTTTTGCTGATACTATAGATGATCTCCTGTTCGCCGGGATTGACAAGTGCCTCAGATTTTACAGTAATGCTGTTTGCCGTCTTGCTTACCAATTCAGGAGCGCTTACCGCTGCTCCGTCTGCAAGTGTGACGGTGAACTTAACCGTGAAGCTGACCGGGTCTACCAAGTCATTGCTCACAACTACCGTTGCCGTGTATACGCCGGGTTCAAGAAGCACTGCGTGATTTACTGCGAAGGTTGCGTTTCCATCTATATCTATACTCGGAATTGTGTTTCCGTCTAGGACTATGAAAGCATTACCTGCAAAGTTCGCACCATCTTTTGTAGTGTCTTTTATAGCTACGGTTAGATCGCCTGTCTCTTGATTGCCCAGGTTGGTTATTTTTACGGCAGTTGCCCACGAATAATCGTATCCGTATTTTCGTGTGCCGAAATCGCATTCGCCTGTCTGATCAAGCTCTATCTTGTTTGCGGGATCATCGAGGGTTGTGAACATCTTGACGTTGTGTTCTCCCGCAAAGTAGTTGCCGCTCTCTGCTGAACGAACATAGATGTAGAAGTTTGTTGCCTTTTCGTCTACGTTTTCTACGTCAAATACCGTCTTGGTATCCCACAGTGATTCTAAGTCCTGAGCGGTTTCGTCTGCTTTATCGCTGATAGCAAACTCGAATCCTGCGTTTTCGTTATCAGACAACAGGGCATTGACGTTTGTCAACTCGATTTTGTTGTGGGTGACATTAGCCTGCAGATCGTTGATGTTGGTGATCTTTGCTCCCTCTGCTTGGGTTATAGTCAGTTTAACACCTTTACTAATACCATTATTCCAGAATTGTATTTCGCTAAAGTCCACGTTGCCATCAGCAAAATCGTTAGGTGCAAACCATACAGGCAGGGAATGAATCGCTGCATTCGGAACAGCATCGGGATTTGACCATGCAAAATCTCCATACGCATTAGCATCGGTATTCGTTACAGGGTCTAAAGAAAGAAGGAACACAATCTTTCCGCCAACAAGAGGAATGTCGCCAAGCGTGCGGGTCGGGCTGTATACCATGGGATCAACGGTTGGGAAGTCGATAGCAGTTGCCTTCGCCTTTGCGATGTCGAACTCAACCACTCTCGTGCCTTCGTAGTTGCCCTTTGCCGTGAGGGTTATGCTGCCTTTTCCTGCGTTGATGTTAGCACCATATGCGGTTATGTCATAATCGTTCTCGGTGATGACCGCATTCGTCTCCGCATCTGTGACTGTGATGTCGGCTATTTCGGGCATGATCCGCTCGCCTGTGTAGGAATAGGTCTTGTCAAACTCTACCGATACTTCGTACTCATCTTCAAACTCAAAATTGAGATCTCTCGGTGTTATCGTGATGGTAATTTCGTCTGTAGCGGCATTGAATCCCGGGGTCGCCGCTTTTTCTGCTACTACAACCACTTGGCCTACTCCGAGAACTTTTGCCAGCCACTCATCATCGTCTTGGTCTTGGTAGAGTTCGATTACGCCTGTCGGTGATCCGGAAGACAGACTGAGTGTTACCTCACCGTCTCCGTTTTCGTCACCTTCGGTGTAGAAGAGACCGAGCGGAGCCACGCCGTATGGTAATTCTATTGAATCCGTGCCAAATGCTATAGTCTGGTCAGCACTGCTGACATCGAATCCGTGTATTGCATCTGAGATCGGGTCTCCGTTGGCATTTTTATCAGCATAGTTGCTGTCGCCGCTGTAGACTGCCATATAATCCCACAGGCCGTCCGGTGCGGTTACGATACATTCTGCAACTCCGTCTGCAAGGTCTACAGCATCTCCTATGAGAGCATAATCTCCTGTACCCGTGTGTTCTTTGCTGAAGAAACTCACAGTTCCGGTCGGGGTAGATCCTGCTCCGGAAACGGTTGCGGTTAGTATGACATCTTTGTCGTTTATGTCAGTAAGCGATCTTTCTGCGGCAAGCCGTATAGACGGTATGCCTTGGTCTACTGTTACCGAATAAACAAACTCATTAGCATCGTTGTAGACATCATCGCCATCTTGGTTTACAACTATGTTGAATGTTCCTGTCCCCAGGAAAGAGAGAAGACCTGTAGCACTGTCATAGCTTGCTACGTTGTCGTTGTTATCCAGCGTTATGATTGCATCGGTGGTTATCTCGAATGTGTTGGTCTCTCCGCCGCCGCCTGTCGCCTCGATTGCGATCGGGTCGGTGCCGTATGCAACCTTGTTTACGCTAAGTCCCGATAATCCGAGCGCCTCCTGCTCCGCTTTGCTTACCGTAATCTTGACATCGGTTCTGCCCGGAGCATCATCGTTAATCTCGGAGCCAACATATTTCTCGCCCATCGGATTCCACTGTACAAAGAAGGCATAGGGATCGTTGCTTGCGGGTAATGTCCGCAGGAAATCGCTCTTGAATGTTATCTTGTCATCGCTGTAGCTATAGTCGTCTTCGGTCAATCCTACGATACCGCTACCCGTGTCAAACGAGATTGAGAGTATCGTGTTGCCGTTGGACTCTACATCTACAACAAAGTCTTCGAGCAGGTTCTTGATAAAGATTCCGCCGTCAACCTCATCTGCGTTGTCTTCAAAGATAACCAAAGCCCCCGACATGATTATTTTATCGTTACCCGCCGAATCTCTGAACTGTGCATAGATCCAGCCTTTCCACTGCGGTGTTTTGTCAACCTTAACTCCGTTATTGGGAGATCCGCTGCTTGCTGTCCAGCCTGTTACCCAATCTACGCCGAGAATCTCTAAATAGTCTTCCTCTTTATCTAAGTCGTAGTAGGTGTCGGACAGGAAGTATTCTATTGCGGCCAATCCTGAGTGAGCGTCGCCGCCCGTGATTGTGACGGTTGTCTCGTCCCTGAAGAAGTACCCGAATGTCAGCTTGCTGATTAGGGTTGCCAAAATACTTCTGTCCTTGACGAGTATATCACCGTATGGAGCTGTTACGTCTTGTGTCCTAATCGCGCGGTCTCTCATTACCGCCGTTCCCTCAAGGTAATTAGCAGATTCCTTAGACCTTGCGAAGACATAATACTCGGTGTATTCGCTCAGGCCGCTAAACTCGCCTGTAGTGTTCCAGTCGCCGATTATGTCATCGAGACTGTCGCTTGTGCTGATGGCAGATTCGATGATCTGCTCATCGTTTGCGGTGCCGTCAAATTCTAACCTTACCTTGATGGCGGTATCGGTCGCCTCCAACAGGTACGGTTCTTTAACGGCGGCACCGTTGGCTTTGTCTACGTTTATGGTTAGGGTCACGGTCTTTTCTATATCACCGACTGTAACCGTCACGGTTGCGGTGTATGTTCCTGCCGCAAGTCCGTCTTTGGGAGCTACTGTGAATGTGAAGTCTTCCTCCGGGTCAAGGTCTTTGAGGTTGTCGAGATTCAGCTCGAACGCATCATCCTTGTCGATGGTAACCTCGATGTCGTCAAGTTTCAGCGTGCCTGTGTTTGACACCGTTACATCAAGCCCGTCGGCATTGTCATAGCCATACACGAGATCCCATGATCCGCTGCTCTTGTCGAGCGAGAGATCCGGTCCGCCCACAAATATGTCATAGGTGAAACTCTGCCCCTTGTAGCTGATCGTAACCGTCTGCTCGCCCAGCTTGTTCATGTCGTACCCTGATGCCATCTCCGGGAGTATGGGGATGGTTTGGGTAGTAGGAGCTATGCGAACTCCGTCAAACAAATTAGCGAAATACACATCCCACGCAGGGCTATTGTCGTTTACGCCGCGAGTGAAGACAAGACCTGTTTCCTGTTCAAATAGCGTACGGTTAAAACTCCTTGGTCTTGTTATGTCGTGTGCGTTATAGATGTTGAACATTCTATCCCATTCTACCGAGTTCCAATCGTTAGCATTTGTGATTTCTGTAAAACTATAGTTTACAATATTAGCAACTTCGAGATCGTCAAAATTCGGATTATATGCTTTGTTTAGCTGTAACGCAAAGGCATCCGCCGCCGCTTGATCGGCAAATCTGAACGGGAAATTGCGGTTGAAACTTCCCCAGTCGCCATTGTTTGCGGGGATTCCGGTAGACCAATCATAATTACCGCCTATAACAGCGTTATGATAGTTCATTCGTATTCCGTTTTCATTAATGCCTGTATGACCCGCAGGGAATGAATTGGTATAATTTAATCTAAATATTTTTATATTAGGATTTAGATTAGAAACATACTCCCATGACGGGTATGGCAGAGTTGTAGTAATCTGTGCCATAGTTTTACTTGTGAGGGTCATTGAGCCGTCAACAGCAAAATTGTCGCCTACTACAAAGTTTGTTATAGTAGGTTCCTCGAAGGTAGAAGAATAGGTGTAATCTTGATTCGAGAGCCTTGCACCGCTGATTGTCAGAGGACCATCGCTCCATCCGTCAACGACAAATCCTAATTGTCTGAATATTGTCATATCATGGTTTCTGCCGAACTCGAATCTCCAGTGTGATAGATCAAGCCGAATAACACCCGAAGTTCCCGGTCCGAATCCCTGTATGTTACTAGGATTATTATCATTCGGTCTTATGTTAAAGCCACGAGCGCCGTTGTCGGCCGTTAGCACCATTCTGTGGAACTGAGCCATACGCTCAACATCAAGGTAGAGATATTTATAACGGGAAATTTCAAACCAGTTGGTATCGTTTGTCTGGTGAATATTAGAATTTCTATCTCTGAACCAATGACCGCCGCCTCCGGCTGTAATAGAGAATGCGCCGTTACCAAGATCTGTGAAGTTTCCGGCATTATCTCCTCCGGCACGGTACAGTTCCATAACATGATCTTCCGCCGCACCAAAGTTAGGATCGTTGGATAACCACAGGCCGCCTATTCTGATGGTTTGGTTTTCTTCGTTGGCGTGAGCCTCAGCGTTGTTACCGCCCATTCCGCCCTCTAAATCAAACCTGAACCTTAGGTCGGTGGCTTTGTCCTCAGGCACGGTGAATCTCACCAATGCGGCATTCGGCTTTTTAGAGCCGAGTTCTGCCTGCCACGACAATGCCGTTTTCGGGTCTGTTCCGGCATAATTACTCGAGTTTATCGTTGCTTCCGGCAACGGAATGCCCGCATTGTTATGCTGTAAATGAAGTCCGTTGAATCCCTCGGATATACCCTCGGTAGGTACTCTGTTCTTCTTGATTATGTCTACATATACATATTTGTATCCGGTTGCGTCGAAAGAAGTTCCCTCGCCGTTACCGTTGTCAACACCCATGTACAATGAGCCGCCTACGTTACTGCCGGGTACTCTGTGGGTAAAGCTCATTTTGTCTTCCGCTATATTGGTCGGAGGTGTTCCGCCAGTGCCGTCTCCGGCGATTCTGCCCCACTCGAGCTGTACGGTACTGGGTGAATCAATATCATTCATGGCCGTCTCAAGTGCTTCCATTGCCGCATCAACATCGTCATGTGAGGGATTGACTGCACCAAGCAGAGTTTTTGCAGTATGCAATGCTAATTTAAACTCCAACCAGTAAGCTGTAGAGACACCGCCCTGCATAACGCTCTCGGCAGTTTCTACCATATTACGGAGTTCGTCCTTACCGTTGACGTCATAGTAGTATAAGCCCAGTCTGGTTACTGCGAAATCGACTATCCTGCCTCTCATAAAATGATTTCTGTCTCCCGTGTAGGCATCATCACGGTTTGCGAATATTTCAACCCTGAACAAACTTAGGCTGTTCCAGTTGTATCTTCTATTTCCGTTATCATCATTGCCAGGTGCTCCGTTGTTCCAATAACTCCATGAGTTTGTATCGGTCTGACCGTTGACTGTCATGGGCAGACGGGGGTCGAACATATTCCCTGTCCACACATCTCTGTCTATAGCACTCTGAATCGGCATGCTTAGGGAGTTTTTGCCGATAACAATAGGCATTGTTCCGCCCCTGTTAAGGTCGAAAGCAATATCACGTCCGCCCGTATCGGGTTCTAATCTATTAGCTTCCATATACCATCTGATTATGTTAAAGTTTGGAATTGCCTGAAACTCTTGTGTTGTTAAGTATTTTCTGTCTTCAGCATTTGCCGCATAGTTAGCCGGAGGGGTATCTCCGGTAAAATTGTTATAAGCTCCGCTTGCGATTGCGAGCGGGTTGGTTACCCCGAGATCAAACTCAATCTCGTAAAAGAGTTTGGAGCGGTCGGGATATAGATCCTTATTACCTGCGTTTCCTGTTCCTCCAACTTTATTGGTTCTGTCGCCGTTTGGTGCGTATCTGTCTACAACCCAATTGAAAAACTGTATGTTTCCGCCTTGGCTTGATATAGTTGTTCCGGGGCGAAAATCAAAGGAAGCGGAAAGATTCTTGCCGCCCACAAAATCATCAACGGTAATGACCGTTGTGTTGAAGTTGTCGATAATATCGCTGAGCGTAGCATATGCCGCATCGACATCGATCTGATAGGGCAGATCTGCCGCAAGCAGATCCCATGCCGTTGCCAAAGCCGACAAAGCAACGCCATCGGCGTAGTCGGGGTCTATCATGGTCTCGGCTGTTTTGACAAGCTCTCTCAGAGCCGCCTTACCCTCGTCCGCTATGTAGAAAACGCCATTCCGATATAATGTAAGCAAGGTCTCGGCATCGGGGGTGAGATTCTGCACCTGAAAGCGGGTCTCTCGTATATTACCCCAGTTGAAAACTCGGTTTTGATTGTCTCCGGTAGTAGTTTCACGAGTATAATCGGTTGTTGAGGTGCCGTTGAAGATTATCGGCACATGAGGGATGTTGGCATTGACATTAGTCCACTGTGTTTTGATAATTTGTTCGAGCGGAATGCTGATGGTATTTTTTCCGACATTGTACAAATCATTACCAAAGCTATGCAGGGTATACCGCTTTTCCGGAGAATCACCATCCCTGAAGCCCATATGCAATCTTAGCTTTTGCCCGGTAATAGCATCATATTCGGCTTGTGTGAGTTCTTGACCGTCTTTTGTAACCTTGTGGTCAAACTCTATGTTCCAAAAGATCTTGGAAGAATCTATTGTTGTAGCATCGCCGTTTCCGAAAAGCCTTGTTCTTTCGCCCCACTCCCAAGTACCTACGTTAGTTCTAACAAGAGGAGTGCTGCCGATCCAGTCGGCTATCGGAGCCATAGTAGCATCGGAACCATCCCCCTCCTCCTCATCGGTATAATACACAACCCGTATACCCGAGAAGATGAATGTAACTCCGGTTGTATAATGGTCACCGACATAATAGGTGAGCAGGAATTTGTCTAAGTCGCTCCAATCGATAGCATCCTTTTCTCCGCCCAGTGTGCCGTCCATTAAATTGGTCATGGGTATAGAAATCCTATTGATTCCTTTGACCAAAGGACCTTGAGCTTGCTTGAAATAATCCCAATTCGGAGCGTATCTGTTGTCTCTATCTCCATCAAAGGTCGTATCTCTGAAGTATGCCGCACCGTTGGTGCTGTTGTTTATCGTAGCAAGCACCGTTTCGTCAGAATCAGTGATCGAGCTGCTCCAATTTAGGTCAATTTGATACTCAAAGAAAAGATAATCCGGGTCATATTTGTTGTCTGTCAAATCTCCCCTCGGGGAAGCACTTCCCGACTCGAAAAAAACGTGACCATCGGTTCTCGTTCCTCCGGGGAAGGCCGACACCACAACGGGTCTCCTTCCGTCAAGGTCGTCTCCGTGTAAAACAAACGCAGCAAGACCCGCAAAGTATGTAAAATTCCCTGCGATCATAGCGAGCGTTACAAGCCAAGAGACCACCCTCCTCATGTACTTTTTGCTTTTTGTTTTCAGCATTAAAGCCACCTCCAAATAAAATAAAAAAATGAGCCTAACAGAAAAAATCTAACTCACTATATATTATAACAAAATTTCGAGAAATTCAATATGCAGAATGACAGAAAAATTGAGGAGATTTTTGTGCATAATGACAGTTACGGGAAAAACACCCGCCGCTGCGAGGGCACCAAGAGAAAAACACCCGCCCTTGCGATAACCACGGATGACCGAGGGCGGTCATCCCTACCGACCACCCCGCCGCTGCGGCGGCACCCCCCCCCCGAGGGGGATAGGGGGCTGCATACTATAAAATTTCAATTACCCCCCGGGGGGGGGGGGGAAAAAATCCGCAA